>DAIRWC010000150.1:0-4795 GCA_036802505.1 Solirubrobacterales bacterium | reverse complement strand
AATCGACGGCTCTTCGCGCGGATCATTTTCGCGCTCTCCTCGATCATCTCGATCCTCGTCGTCCCCTCGCTGCTGCGTTTACTGGGCACGCGCATCGACGCGCTCTCGATCCGCCGCGGGCCGGCGGTGTCCGACACCTCCGACGGGTGGTACCGCCTCGCCCGCGGCGTGATGCGTCGCCCCGTTGCCGTCGCCCTGGCCAGCTCGGCGCTCCTGCTCCTCGCCGGGGCGCCGCTGCTCTGGACGACCCTGACCGGCCCCAGCGCCGAAGCGGTGCCGCCCGGCAAGCCGTCCCACGAAGCCTACGATTACCTCGAAGCGCACTACCCGCGCGACGTCACCGAGGCGGTCACGGTCACCGTCGACGGCCGCGCGAGCAACGCCCAGCTGGCCGGCTTCCAGCGCCAGATCGAAGCCGTCGGCGGGGTTGCCGGCGGTTCCCCCTTCGTCCGCGCCCCCGGCCAGGTCGCCTTCGCCAACTTCGCCCTCGCCGAACCGGCCCTCCATGCCGGCGCCCAGGACTCGGTGCGCGCGATCCGCGACCTCTCTCCACCGGCCGCCTCGAAGACGCTCGTCTCCGGCAACACGGCCGGCTTCATCGACCAGAAGCAGAGCCTGATCGAACACGCCCCGCTCGTCGTCGGGATCATCTGCCTGACCACGCTGCTCCTGCTGTTCCTGCTCACCGGCTCGGTCCTCTTGCCGATCAAGACCCTGTTGATGAACTCGCTGACCTTGGGGGCGACGCTCGGCATCCTCGTCCTCGCCTTCCAGGACGGCTGGCTCGACAGCCCGCTCGACTACACCGGGCCGGCGGCGATCGAGGTGACCAGCCTGGTCTTCCTCTTCGCCGTCATCTTCGGCCTCGCCACCGACTACGCGGTCCTCGTCATCTCGCGGATCAAAGAGCAGCACGACCTCGGCGCCGACAACGAGGAGGCGGTCGCGATCGGGATCGGCCGCACCGGCCGGGTGATCACCGCGGCGGCGCTGGCGATCGCAATCGTCTTCCTCGCCTTCGGCGTCAGCACCGTCTTCTTCGTCAAGCAGATCGCGATCGGGATGGCCTTCGGGGTGATGATCGACGCGACGATCGTCCGCGCCCTGCTCGTCCCCTCGCTGATGCGCCTGCTCGGCGAGTGGAACTGGTGGGCGCCGAAGCCGCTGCGTCGCATCTACCTCCGCCTCGGCATCTCCGAGGCCTAAACCACCCGCCGATGGGCCTAAAACACGCCTATATGGCGTGTTTTAGGCCCATCGGCAACGTAGTTACGGCAGACTGCCGCGCGTGAACTTCGTCGAGGATGTCATGGAACGGGCGCCTGCTTCGCGGCTGGGGATCGTTGCTGTCGATGCCGAGGGGCGGCGGCGCGATTGGCACTTCGGCGAACTGATTGCGCGTTCGGCCGGGCTCTCGGGGGCCTTTGCGGCCCGCGGGGTGAGACGCGGCGACGTCGTGATGACGCTGCTGGGCAACCGGATCGAGTGGGCGCTGACGCTGCTCGCCTGCTGGCGGATGGGCGCCGTCGCCCTGCCTTGCAGCCCCCAGTTGCGCCGCCACGACCTCGAGCAGCGCGTCGGCGCCGCCGAGCCGGCGCTCTGCGTCGCCGCCGAGGAGATGCTCGCCGAGCTTCCCGACGGAGTCCCGACGATGACCCTGGACGAGGTCGCCGCAACCCTCGACGAGGACCGGCCGCAGGAGACGCCGGCGGCAATCGAGGCGATGGACCGCGAGGACCCGGCGCTGATCGTCTTCACCTCCGGCACCACCGGCGAGCCGCGTGGCGTCGTCCACGCCTACCGCTACCTGAGCGGGCAGCAAGCGCAAGCCGAGCACTGGCTCGGCTCCCGCCCCGGTGAGCTGGTCTGGTGCACGACCGCTCCCGGCTGGTCCAAGTCGGCCCGCAACGTCTTCCTCGCCCCCTGGCTGACCGGCGCCGCCGCGGTCATCCACGACGGCCGCTTCGACCCGGCCGAGCGCCTCGACATCGCCGAGGCGCTGGGCGTCAACGTGCTCTGTCAGGCGCCGACCGAGTACAGGATGCTGGCCAAGCGCACGTCGCTGCGTCCCCTCCCGGCGATGCGCCGCATGGTCTCCGCCGGCGAGGCGCTGGAGGCGGAGACGATCGCCGCCTTCGAGGAGGCGATGGGCCTGGCCCCGGCCGACGGCTACGGGCAGACCGAGACCGGTCACATCTCCGGCAACCTCGCCGGCGAACCGGTGAGCCCGGGCTCGATGGGCAGACCGCTGCCGGGAATCGAGGTTCGCGTCCGCGACGGCGAGCTCCAGCTCAGGGCCGCCTCCTCACCCACCTTCTTCTCGCGCTACCTCGACGGTGAGCGCTTCGAGGGCGAGTGGTGGCCGACCGGCGACCTGGTCCACCAGGACGACGACGGCCGGCTCTGGTTCGAGGGTCGCAACGACGACGTGATCGTCTCCTCCGGCTACCGGATCGGCCCGGTCGAGGTCGAGGCGGCGTTGCTCGCCCACCCCGACCCCGAGCGCGGCGCCGTCGTGCGGGCGATCGTCGTCCCGTGCGACCGCGAGCCGAGCGAGGAGCTGGCCCGTGAGCTGCAGGAGCACTGCAAGCGCGAGACCGCCCCCTACAAGTTCCCCCGCATCGTCGAGTTTGCCACCGAGCTGCCGAAGACGGCCAGCGGCAAGATCAAGCGCGCCGAGCTGCGCTAGACAGTTTCGGCGAATGCTTCGTCTAGACCCATCGGGCGGCCGAGGTGGAAGCCCTGGGCCATATCGACGCCGTACTCGCGCAGCATCTCGGCCGTCTGGTCGTCCTGGACGTACTCGGCGATCGTCGACTTGCCGAGGCCGCGGGCGATCTGCACGATCGCCTTGACGGTGAGCTGGTCGGCATCGCTGCGCGGCAGGTCGCGGATGAACGCGCCGTCGATCTTGATCAGATCGAAGGGGATCGTCTTCAGGTAGTGGAAGGGGCTGAAGCCGGCGCCGTAGTCGTCGATCGCGACCTGGCAGCCGAACTCGGTCAGCCGGTCGGCGAACCCGGAGGCCGCATCGAAGTCGTGGACGTGCGCCGTCTCGGTGATCTCGAAGGTGCATTTGGAGGGATCGGCGTCGCCTTCGTCGAGCCGCCGTTCGATGAACTCGAGCACCGAGATGTCGGCCAGCGAGGCGCCGGAGAGGTTGATGTGCAGCGACAGCGGCACCCCCTCGCGCTGCCGCTCGCCGAGCAGCTCCAGGGCCTGCCCGACGACCCAGCGATCGAGCTCCTGAACCATGCCGGCGCGCTCCGCCGCGTCGATGAACGAAGCTGCCGGCAGCAGCTGCCCCTCCTCGTTTGTCATCCGCAGGAGCAGCTCGTAGCGCTCGATCCCGCCGGAGGCGAGGCTGCGAATCGGCTGGGTGTGGAGGCTGAGGCGGTCGTCGGTGAGCGCGTCGCGGATCCTCGCCGCGGTCGTTTGGCGGCGCTCGGGGTCGCGCTGTGGCTCGTTCGGGTCGCGGAAGAGGGCGATCTGGTTGCGCCCTCCCTCCTTCGCCCGGTACATCGCCTGGTCCGCGGCGACCAGCACCGCTTCGGAGCCGATTCTCTTCTCACCGCCGCCGAACATCGTGATGCCGACGCTGATCGTCGCCGGCTCGGAGTCGGAGGTCGGCTGGACGCTGTCGGCGACCTGGGCGCGCAGGTCCTCGCCCAACTGCATCGCACCGTCGACTTCGGTCTGCGGCATCAAGATCGCGAACTCGTCGCCGGAGAGGCGGGCGACGATGTCGGTGGCACGCACCCTTTCGCGCATAACCGCAGCCACCTGGCGGATCAGGTTGTCGCCGGCATGGTGGCCGAGCGAGTCGTTGATGCCCTTGAGTCCGTCGATGTCGACGATCATCACCGCGCCACGGCCGCCGTAGCGGGCGCTGAAGGAGACGTACTGGTCGAGCTCGGCGCGGAAGCGGCGGCGGTCGAGCAACCCGGTGAGCGAGTCGTGGTCGGCGAGATAGCGAAGCTCGGCCTCGGTTCGCTCGGCGCGCTCCAGCGCCGCCAGCACTACCGCGCGGTCGTCGTCGTCGAGCTTGTTCAGCACGCCTTTGATCGCGGGGTCGCTTTGCTCGGGGGGTCTTTTGCTCGCCACCCGAGGAAGGTAGATAGATCGAGCATCTATTTCTTAAAGACATGCGGGTATTCCTCACCGCGACCTACTTTCGGCGAGCCCACCCACCCAATAGTTGGCCTCGATGAGCCGCGGGTAGTGTGAGTGCATGGCGAACCGCTTGGCGGAGGAGACCAGCCCGTACCTGCTTCAACACCGGGACAACCCGGTCGACTGGTACCCGTGGGGAGCGGAGGCAATGGCTCGCGCGCGTGAGCTCGACCGCCCGATCCTGCTCTCGGTCGGCTACTCGGCCTGCCACTGGTGCCACGTGATGGAGCGCGAGTCCTTCGAGGACGCCGATACCGCCGCCTACATGAACGAGCATTTCGTCAGCGTCAAGGTCGACCGCGAGGAGCGGCCCGACGTCGACGCGCTCTACATGGAGGCGGTGCAGGCGATCAGCGGCCACGGCGGCTGGCCGATGACGGTCTTCTGCGATCCCGACGGCGTGCCCTTCTACGGCGGCACCTACTTCCCGCCCGACGAGAGCCGCGGCATGCCGAGCTTTCGGATGGTGATGGAAGCCGTCCTCGACGCCTTCGAGAACCGCCGCGAGGAGCTGCGCGAGCGGGCGCCGCAGACGCGGGTGCGGCTGGCGGCAATCGGCGCGATCGAGCCCTCCGGCGAGGCGCCCGGCGCGGAGCTGTTGGAGACGGCGATCGCGGCCCTC
>DAIRWC010000149.1:3966-4838 GCA_036802505.1 Solirubrobacterales bacterium | reverse complement strand
CTCCGAAGACCTCGCCGAGGCGCGCCGGATGCTCGCCGACCGGGTCGATGTCTCCGCCGCCCGCGAGCGGATCGCCGACCCCGACGCCGATCTGGGCGAAATCTCCTGACGAGGGGCGTGCGGGCGCCCCGTGCGCGCCGCCGGATATCCTCAAGGCAGTTCGTTGCGCCCTGGTGTAATTGGCAACACGCCAGCCTCTGGAGCTGGATTTCGGGGTTCGAGTCCCTGGGGCGCAGTTCGCGAAAGGTCCTGCAAAGCTCGTCTAGTCGCTTTGGTAGTTTCGCGGCGATGAGGATCCGAAGGCGCCTTCTCGCATTGCTGCCTCTTGCCGCCCTGGCAATCGCCGGTTGCGGCGGTGGCGGCGGCAGCGACTCGACTACGGCCGCGGTCGAAACGACCGAAACGACGGCGCTGACGAAGGAAGAGCTGATCACCCAGGGCGACGCGATCTGCGCCGAGGTGAACGCCGCGGTGGGTACCGTCGGCTCGACCAGCTCCGGTGTCGCCGGACAGGCGGCGCAGGTCGCCGGCCTCTACGGCGGCATGGTCGAAAGGCTGAAAGGCCTGGGCGCGCCCAGCGACGAAAGCGCGGGCTACCCCGAGTTCGTCTCATCCGCCGAAGCTCTCGCGCAGGCCGAGGACAACGTCAAGTTGGCCGCCGAACGCGAAGAAGAAGGGGAAGCGCTGAACGAAGCCGAAGCGGAAGCCTCCTCGGCGCTCACCTCGTTCCAGTCGTCGTCCTCCTCCTTCGGCTTCGAAGACTGCGCCGAAGCCCCGGCGGCTCCGACGCCGAGCGGCGCGGCCGGAGCCGGTGGCGCAGAAGCCGGAGCCGGTGGCGCAGAAGCCGGAGCCGGTGGCGCAGAAGTCGAAGA
>DAIRWC010000149.1:3617-3956 GCA_036802505.1 Solirubrobacterales bacterium | reverse complement strand
TGCCGGAGTGCGCGGTGGCACCGAAGGCGGCGGAGGCGGCTCCGGCGGCGGTTCGAGCGGCGGAATCGGTCCGGGCTAAGCGGCCGAGCTCTCTTCCCAGTTGCCGTAGAGGCGTGCGTAGGGTCCGCCGGCCTCGATCAGCTCCTCGTGCGTGCCGCTCTCGGCTATGCGTCCGTGTTCGAGCACGACGATCTTGCCGGCGCGGCGGATCGTCGAGAGGCGGTGGGCGATGACGATCGCGGTGCGGCCGCTCAACAGGCGCTCGAGGCCTCGCTCGATCGTTTTCTCGGTCCGCACGTCGACGTTCGAGGTCGCCTCGTCGAGGATCAGGATGCGGGG
>DAIRWC010000149.1:1813-3607 GCA_036802505.1 Solirubrobacterales bacterium | reverse complement strand
AGCTGGCGCTGGCCCGCCGAGAGCTGGACGCCGCGCTCGCCGACTTCGGTCTCGATCCCTTCGGGCAGGGCGGCGACGAACTCGCTCGCGCCGACGGCCGCCGCCGCGGCTTCGACCTCCTCCAAGCTTGCCTCGGGCCGGCCGAAGGCGATGTTCTCACGCACGCTGCCGGAGAAGAGGAAGCCCTCCTGGGGGACGATCCCGAGCTGGCGTCGCAGGGCGTGCTGCTGGACCCCGCGCAGGTCGTGGGCGTCGACGAGCACGCGACCCCGCTGGGGGTCGTAGAAGCGCGCGACGAGCTTGGCGAAGGTCGACTTGCCGGCTCCGGTCGTGCCGACCAGGGCCAGGGTCTGCCCGGGGGGCACGTGCAGATCGACCTCGCGCAGCGCCCAGTCGACGCGTTCGTCGCGGGCCTCCCGCTCCAGCGCGTCGTCGTCATAGGCGAAGGACACGCCCTCCATCTCGATCTCGCCGCGCAGCGTGCCGGGGTCGATGGCGCCCGGCGCGTCGACCATGTCCGGCTCGGTGTCGAGCAGCTCGAAGATCTTGTCGAGCGCCGCCATGCCCTGCTGGTAGGTCGTGTAGAGCTGTGAGAGTTCCTGGATCGGCGAGAAGAAGACCTGCAGGTAGCCAATGAAGGCGACGATCGTGCCGATCTGGATCGCCTGGGTGCCGCCGTAGAGGATGATCGCCGCGGTGCCGGCGGCGGTCAGCAGTTCGATCGCCGGGAAGTAGGAGGCGTTGAGGAAGACGGTCCGCATGTTGGCCTCGCGGTTCGCCTCGTTCAGCTCGGTCATCGCCGCGCCGTGGCGGGCCTCCTGGCCGAAGCTGCGCACGATCCGCACCCCGCTCAGCGTCTCCTGCAGGTAGGCGGTGACGGCGGCGATCCGCTCGCGCGTTTCCCGGTAGGCGCCGTGCGAGGCGACCCGGAAGACGACGCTGGCGAGGGCGACCAGCGGGAAGGTGAGGAAGGTGACCAGGGCCAGCTTGACGTCGAGCGCGAACATGATCACGACCACGCCGATCAGGGTCAGGACGCTGGAGAAGAGGGTCGTCACACCGCTGGTGAGGAGCTGGTTGAGCGCCTCGATGTCGTTGGTCATGCGGCTGATCAGCACCCCCGGGCTGCGCCGCGTGAAGAAGCCGATCGACATCGATTGGAGGTGGGCGAAGATGTGCTCGCGAAGGTCCTGGAGCGCACGGGTGCCGACCCAGCCGACCAGATAGGTCTGCGCGTAGGTGGCGAGGGCGAAGACGGCCGCGACGGCGAGGAAGGCGATGACGATCGTCGTCAGGGCGGCGGTGTCGCCGGTGACGATGCCAGCGTCGATCGCCTGTCCGGCAAGGTACGGGGGCGCGAGGCCGGCGCCGGTGGCGGCGAGGATCGCGATCACGGTCAGCGCCACCCGGCCGCGGTAGGGGCGCAGCAGGCCCGCCATCCAGCGCAGCTTGCGGCCGCGCTGGTCCTCGCCGCGGAGGATCAGCCAGAGCCTCCTCACAGCCGTGCCACCTCCTCGCGCCGCTCCAGGTCGCGCTGCAGGAAGACCGAGTCGGCGAGCCCGTGCTCGGCGATCTCGCGGTAGAAGCCACAGCCCTCGAGCAGCTCCTCGTGGGTGCCGCGATCGACGATGCGGCCGCCGTCCATGACGACGACCTCGTCGGCGAGCGAGACGGTCGAGAGGCGGTGGGCGATGACGAAGGTGGTGCGGCCCGCCATCGCTTCGCCGAGGCCGGCCTTGATCGCCGCCTCGGTCGTCGCGTCGACCGAAGAGGTGGCGTCGTCGAGGATCAGGA
>DAIRWC010000149.1:0-1803 GCA_036802505.1 Solirubrobacterales bacterium | reverse complement strand
ATCAGGATGCGCGGGTCGGCGAGCAGGGCGCGGGCGATCGCGACGCGCTGGCGCTGCCCGCCGGAGAGGGTCATGCCGCGCTCGCCGACGAGGGTGTCGTAGCCCGCCGGCAGGTCGCGGACGAACCCGTCGGCCTGGGCGCGCCGCGCCGCCGCTTCGATCTCCTCGCGGCTCGCCTGCGAACGCGCGTAGGCGATGTTCTCGGCGATGCTGGCGGTGAAGAGGAAGCTGTCGTCGCCGACGAAGGCGACCTCCGAGCGCAGCGAGGTGAGGTCGACGGAGCGCACGTCGGCGCCGTCGATCGCCACCGAGCCCTCGCTCGGGTCATAGAGGCGGGCGATCAGCGCCACGAGGCTGGTCTTGCCCGAGCCCGACGGGCCGACCAGGGCCACGGTTCGTCCGGCCTCGACAGTCAAATCGACGCCTGCGAGCGCCGCAGCCGACATTGACCCCACCCCAGTGTGGTCAATGTCGGAAGCGCTCGCCGGGGGAGTGATTTCGTAGCGCAGGGTCACGCCGCGCATCTCCACCCGCCCGCCACCCGCCGGCAGCGGCGGCGCGTCCGCCGGGCTCTCGATCCGCGGCTCGCGGTCGAGGATCTCGAAGAGGCGGTTGCCGGAGGCGATCGCGCGTTGTGCCATCCCCAGCGTCATCCCCAGCATCCGCATCGGGCCCGCCAGCATCGCCACGTAGGTGTAGAAGGCGGTGAAGTCGCCGAGGCTGAGGTTGCCGGCGATCACCTGTCGACCGCCGATCAGCAGCACGAGAGCGATGCCCAGCTGGGGCAGGAAGCCGAGCAGGGGGGAGTAGAAGGCCTGCAGGCGGGTCGAGTAGATGCTCTGGTCGAAGACGCGGGAGACGGCGCGGCGGAAGCGGTGCAGCTGGTGCTCCTCGCGGGCGAAGGCCTTGACGATGCGGATCCCGGAGACGTTCTCCTCGGCTTCGGCGGTCAGCTCGGCGATGCGCTGCTGCACCTCCTGCACGGCCGGGCGGGAGACGCGGTTGTAGCGCGAGGCGGCGTAGATGACGAAGGGGGCGGGAGCGAGGGCGACCAATGCGAGCCAGGGCTCGAGCACGAACATCACGGCGCTGGCGAGGGCGATCGTGAGCAGGTTCTGGGTGATGAAGATCAGGCCGTAGCCGAGGAAGAAGCGGATCGACTGTAGGTCGACGGTCGCTCGCGACATCAGCTGACCGGTCTGCTGGGAGTCGAAGAAGCCGAGCTCGAGCCGTTGCAGGTGCGCGTAGAACAGCTGCCTCAGGTCGAACTCAACAGCCAGCGAGACCTTGCCGGCAACCACCCGCCGCACCATCGTCAGCCCCAGGCGAAAGATGCCGGCGAGGACGATCGCGATCGCCAGTGGCAGCAGATCCGGCTTTTCGCCGTTCTCGATCGCGTTGACCGCCCGGCCGATCAGCCACGGGATCAGCACGGTCATCCCCATCGCCAGCCAGGCGAAGACGAGCGAACCCCAAAGCTGGCGGCGATAAGGCCGCAGAAAGCCCATCAGACGGCGATAGGTCCGCATCAAGCCACTATACAAAGTGAAGTGAGGCCCTCCGAGGAGCAGGACGGCGCGTCAGTCGAAGGCGGCGGCCTTGGCGCTGGAGACTTTGCCCGCCGCGCACTTCGGGCCGTGGCCCGGGCGGGGCAGGATCTGGAAGTTGGTGACGGCGTGGTAGGGCGTCGTCGCAGTGTTGTTGCGGGCGAGGGTGACGACCAGGCGGTAGAAGCCGGCTCGCAGGTCGTGGTAGTAGATCTCGGGGCGGGTCGCCGGCGAGTAGCTGCCGCTGGCGCCGATC
>DAIRWC010000148.1:3652-4849 GCA_036802505.1 Solirubrobacterales bacterium | reverse complement strand
CTGTAGGGGTCGGAGATCAGCTCCCAGACCTCCTCGACCGGGGCCCCGATCGTCCGGCGGCGCGTCACCCGCGGCACTGCCGAGCCGTCAGTCGCCGGCCAGGCGGCGCAGGTCACGCACCAGCAGCAGGTGCTTGAGGTGACTGACGGTTGCGGCAAGGCTCTCCAGACTCTCCAGGGCCTCCTTGCGCCGCTCGGGATTGCGCGAACGCAGCGATGGCCCGAGCAGGGCTTCCAGCAAGTTGGCCTCGCGATCGGCGGAGGAGCGGAAGACGCGCAGGTTGCGGGCGCCGACGCCGACCCGGGAGAGCTCGTTGGCGGCGCGGACGATCTCGCGGTCGGTCTCGTCGTAGGCGGCTTTGCCGTCGCGCTTCTCGGGCTGGACGATGCCGAAGTTCTCCAGCTCGGCGATCAGCTCGGAGCGCGCGCCCGTCTCCTCGATCACCTCCTCGAGCGTCAGGTAGGCGCTCGAGGTGTTGACCAGGATCGCGCGCCGCACCGCGCCTGCAGCCGGACGGCGGTCGCCGCTGCCCGCGCCGAGGTCGATGTCGCCGCCGGCGGCGAGCTCCTGGCGGATCACCCGCAGGGGCAGGAACTCGTCGCGCTGCAGGCGCAGGATCGTGCGCAGGCGCTCGACGTCGGACTGGCTGTAGAGGCGGTAGCCGCCCTGGGTGCGGCGCGGGGTCAGCAGCTTCTGATCCTCGAGGTAGCGGATCTTCGAGATCGAGATGTCGTCGAACTCGTTCTCGAGGATCTTGCAGACGGCACCGATCGTCAGCGCCTTGCGGGGCCGCGAGTCGCGCTGGCGAACCTGCTGCTCGGACACTGCCATGGGCCCCCCTACTTCTCCAGGTAGCTCAGCTTGTACTTGCCGACCTGGATCTCGTCGCCGTCGGCAAGGCGGTGCGACTCGATCCGACGCCTGTTGACGTAGGTGCCGTTGAGCGAGCCGAGGTCATCGATGTAGAAGCCGTCGCGGCGGCGCACCAGCAGGGCGTGGTTGCGGGAGACGGTGACGTCGTCGAGGAAGACGCCGGCGTCGGGGCTGCGACCGATGCTGACCCGGTCCTCGGTCACGGTGAAGCTCTCCCCCGCCCGGCCGCCACCGGAGCGGATGACCAGCGCCGCGCCGCTCTGCTCGAGGACCTCGTCGATGTCGATCGGCTGCATCTCGCCGGTGTCGTCGACGGTGTAGGTC
>DAIRWC010000148.1:0-3642 GCA_036802505.1 Solirubrobacterales bacterium | reverse complement strand
GGTCATCGTCGTCGGTTCGTCCTCGCCGTCTTTGGGACCGCCGAGGTACGCACCGCACTTCTGGCAGTAGTTGGCACCCTCGGGGTTGACGAAACCGCACTCCGGACAGTGGATGGCCATCGGATCTGCTCCAGCCTCAGGCGGCCGTGTCGTCCTCGGGTGGGCTCTGCGCCTTGCCGGCGAGGATGTCGGTCAGCTGGGCGACGTCGTCACCCGAGATCAGCGAATCGCCGCTTTCGTGCTTGTGGCGCAGCCGGTTGACCAGCTCGGCACGCAGGATGTCGATCTTGCCGTGCAGAACCCGGCGTTTGTAGGAGATCTCGTTCTCCTCGGTGGTGAGCTTGTCGATCAGGTCCTTCAGCTCTTCATCGCTGAGTGAACCGAGATCGGGAAAGGTGTCCTCCATCTTGCTCCTTGATCGGGAGACCTTCGCCTCCGTTGGCCGCAGAGGGTAATTATAGGTCGCCGGCCCGAAGGTTCAACTCTAGGTTGAAGGTTATGGATCCTGGGCGGCGGCTTGCGCCTCGTGGTTCTTACGGTCGCGGACCGTGCGGACTCCGGTCTGGGCGTACATCACGGTGGCGAGGATCGCCAGGGCGACGCCGACGATCAGCAGCGCGGCGGGAACCCAGCCGGCGAAGACGAGGGCGAAGAAGATGCCGCCCATGATCGGGAAGACGGAGATCCGGCCCGGCCAGTTGACCGCTATCTCGACCCCGTGGCGCAGGCCGTACTGGGCGAGCAGCAGCATCGCCACCTCGCGGACGACGAGCAGGGCCAGCGCCCAGCGCGGCAACAGCTCGAAGTGCCAGCAGACGATCGCGCCGGAAAGGATCGTGAGGCGGTCGATCAGGGGGTCGAGCATCGCGCCCAGGCGGCTGTACTGGCCGGTGACCCGGGCGAGGAAGCCGTCGAGGTAGTCGCCGGCCGCGATCAACCAGAAGATCGCCGCCGAGGCGACAGTGCGCCCGTCGCCCGATTCGAAGGCAAGGTAGAGAAAGACCGGCAGCCCCGCCAGGCGCAGGTAGCCGACCAGGTTGGGCAGCGTCCAGGGGTTGAGCGGTTCGCCCTCGCGCGTCTGCCTGGGCGGCGGGCCGCTGCGGTCGAGGCCGAAGAGTCGGCGGATGCGGCCACGCCCAAAGGGAGCGGTGTCAGGCATCCTCGCCTTGAAGGAGGGCGATCGCCCGCTCGCCCGCCTCGGCGACCGGCAGCTCGTGCTCGGCGCCGCCAGCCCGCTCGCTCGCCTCGACGACGCCGTTGGCGAGGCCGCGCCGGCCGACGACGACGCGCAGCGGGCAGCCGAGCAGCTCGGCGTCGGTCAGCTTCTCCCCGGGGCCGGCGTCGCGATCGTCGTAGAGGACCTCCGCCCCGCCCTCGCGCAGCGCCGCGTAGAGCTCGTCGGCCGCCTCGCGCTCGGGCTCGCCGGCCTTCGAGAGCGAGACCAGCTGGATCTGCCAGGGCGCGAGGGCGGCGGGCCAGACGATGCCGCGCTCGTCGGCACCCTGCTCGATCGCCGCGGCGACGATCCGCGCCGGCCCGATCCCGTAGGAGCCCATCGCGATAGGTCGCTCGACGCCGCCCTCATCGAGGTAGGCCGCCCCGAGCGGCTCGGAGTAGCGGGTGCCGAGCTTGAAGATGTTGCCGACCTCGATCGCCGGCTCGATCTCGATCGTGCCGCCGGAGGGGGCCGTATCGCCCGCCTCGACCGTGCGCACGTCCATCTCGTAGGCCTCGAAGTCGCGGGAAGGGTCGATTCCACGAAGGTGGGTGTTCGGCTTGTTGGCGCCGGCGACGTAGGAATTGCCGGTGAGCGCCGCGTCCTTGATGATCGGCAGGCCGCTGTCGACCGGGCCGAGGTAGCCGACGGGGCCGAGCTGCGCCGCGATCTCCTCGCTGCTCGCCTGACGAAAGTCGGTCTTCATCCCGTTGCGCAGCTTGATCTCGTTCAGTCGGTGGTCGCCGCGAAGCAGCACGAGGACCATCCCGCGACCCTCGACGACGATCGGCAGGGTCTTGATGAAGCCTGCGGACGGGAGCCCAAGGCGGTCCGCCACCTCCGCGACCTTGGTCAAGCCGGGCGTATCGACGTCCTCGGGTGTGTCCAGCGGCGGGGGCAGCTCGACCGGCTGCGCCTCCGCCGAGGCGACCTCGACGTTCGCCGCGTAGCCGGGAGCCAGCGCGACCTCGTTCTCGCCGGCCGCGCAGGGCGCCATGTACTCGTGGGCGCCGGAACCGCCCATCATCCCGACGTCGGACTCGACCCGGTACCAGCGCAACCCGCAGCGGTCGAAGATCCGCCCGTAGGCCTCGCTCTGCAGCTCGTAGGAACGGGCCAAGCCCTCCTCGTCGCGGTCGAAGGAGTAGGCGTCCTTCATGGCGAACTCGCGCGTGCGCAGGACGCCGGCGCGCGGCCGCGGCTCGTCGCGCTCCTTGGTCTGGATCTGGAAGACCATCAGCGGCAGGTCGCGGTAGGAACGCACCTCGCGGGCGATGTGGGAGGTGACGCACTCCTCGTGCGTCATTGCCAGGACCATCTCGGCGCCCTTGCGGTCCTCGAGCTTGAACAGCTCGTCGATCGCGTACCGCCCCGTCTTCTTCCAGGCCTCGGCGGGCTGCAGCACCGGCATCAGCATCTCCTGAGCGCCGATCCCCTCCATCTCCTCGCGCAGAATCGCCTCGACCTTCCGCTCCACCCGCAGGCCGGCGGGCAGATACGTCCAGAGCCCTGCCCCAAGCTGGCGGATCAACCCGGCTCTGACCATCAGCTTGTGGGACACGGCCTCGGCATCCGAAGGCGCGTCCTTCAGCGTGGGAATAAAGCTTTCGCTCAGCCGCGTCACTGCGGGAAACCTATCCACTAGTAAGGCGGATGGTGGTCGACAGCTTGTCTCGGCGCGTGGGCGGCTCTATGCCCTGGTGAAGCGGCGCCCCGCCGTCGGCGAGGCCTCCTCGTCGAGCAGGACCTTGTCCGACTCGCCCCGTTCGACCGCTTCCTTCTCCATCCGTGCGATCTTCTCCGGCGTCAGTTCACCGGCGTTTTCCTCCTCGATCTTGGCCAGCCAGGCGGCGCCCTCGCGCGACTCCGTCTCGTCGAACTCGACCTTGCCGCCGCGATCGAGCGATTTGTCGATCTCTTCGAAGAGCGTGTCGACCAGATTGGCCTGGGGTACCTTGCGCAATGGCTTGCCGTGGGCGTAGATCAGCCCCTCGTTCTTGGCGCCGGCGATGCCGAAATCGGCGTGGCTGGCCTCGCCGATCCCGTTGACGGCACAGCCCAGCACCGCCACCTCGACCGGCTCGGCGTAGCTTTCCAGGCGCTGCTCGATCTCGGCGACGACCGAGTCCATGTCGAACTGGAGGCGGCCGCAGGTCGGGCAGGCGATCAGGACCGGGCCGCGCTCGCGCAGCTGCAATGCCTTGAGGATCTCCCAGGCGACCTTGACCTCCTCCTCGGCGTGGAAGGTAGAGAGCGAGATCCGGATCGTGTCGCCGATTCCGTCGGCGAGCAGCGTCCCGAGGCCGACGGCCGACTTCAGCGAGCCCGACCACTTGGTGCCCGCCTCGGTGACGCCGAGGTGCAGCGGGTACGGGATCCGCTGCGCCAGCAGCCGGTTGGAGGCGATCGTGTTTGGAACCGAGGTC
>DAIRWC010000147.1:4347-4850 GCA_036802505.1 Solirubrobacterales bacterium | reverse complement strand
CGGCCGCAGGATCGCCTTCTCGAGCAACCGCGACCGCGGGCCGAACCTGTTCGTCGCCAAGATCAACGGCAGGCACGTTCGCGAGCTGACCCACAGCCGCCACGACTGCTTCGGCAGCGCCTGTTACACGAACCCCTCCTGGTCGCCCGACGGCAAGCACATCGCCTTCCTCAGCAGCGGCCGCTTCAGCAGCGACATCGCGGTCATGCGAGCCGACGGGCGCGGCTTCGCCAAGGAGTTCGACACCGGCAGCACCGAAGAAGAAGGCTTCGGCAGCCGCGTCGGTGCGCCCGCCTGGGGCCCACGGCCACGATGAGGCGCCGGCCGACGGTCCTCGTCCTGGCGGCGCTCGCCACCGCATCGCTCGTCATTGCCGCCGCATCGCTCGGAGCCACCGGATCGGTCCTGCTCGTCTCGGGACCGAACGGCGAAACCGAAGCCGGTTTCCCGAGCGAGCAGGTCAACCCGGCGATCTCCGGCGACGGACGTTTCATCGCCTTCGT
>DAIRWC010000147.1:2581-4337 GCA_036802505.1 Solirubrobacterales bacterium | reverse complement strand
GGCAATGGCCTCTACCTGCGCGACATGAATGGCGGCATCGCCGAAGTCGACGTTCCCCACGGCACGAGCGAACACGGCATCGGCTTCGCCGCCGGCTCGCCGTCGATCTCCAGCAGCGGTCGCTATCTCGCCTTCGCCTCCGAGGACCCTGAGATCAGCTCCGAAGACCGCGACTCCTCGACCACGCCGGCGGGCGACACCTTCCCCGTGCGCGACATCTTCGTCTACGACCGCTCGACCGGCCGGGTCAGCCTCGTCTCGCGCGCGAGCGGCGCCAAAGGAGACGGCGGCAACGAGGACTCCAACCTCCCCTCGATCTCCGCCGACGGCAACTACGTCGCCTTCCAGACCGAGGCGACCAACTTCCTCTATGGCTCCTACGGCGGCATCTTCGTCCGCGACCTGCGCCGGCACACGACCAAGCCGGCCGCGTCGCTGCGCCTTCACCCCGGAGGAGCGCTGAACGGCGGATTCACGCCGTCGATCTCTGCCCACGGCCGCTGGGTCGCCTTCCTCACCACGACCCACTTCCGCCACGGCAACGCGCTGGAGGTCGCCGTGCGCGACATGACGCGAGGTCGGACTGTCTACGCCTCGCGCGCAAACGGTCGGTACGGCCTGCTCGCGAGGGACGATTGCAAGCTGCCTGCGATCTCAGCCAACGGTCGCTATGTCGCCTTCGCGACGAAGGCGAGGAACCTGAGCGGAATTGACAAAGACAGCGTCGAAGACGTCTTCGTCCGCGACCTGAAGACGAATCTGACCATGCTCGTCTCCCGCGCCCAAGGCAAACATGGCGCGGCGGGGAACGGCGACTCCTCCAGCCCCTCGATCTCCGCCGACGGACGCTACGTCGCCTTCGAGTCCTACGCGAGCAACCTCGGTCCGGCCGACAACGGGACGACTCCGGACGTCTTCGTGCGCGACATGCGCAGCGGGCGCGTCTCCCTCGCCTCGCGCGCCAATGGCAACGGGGCGGCGGCGAACGCCCCCTCCGCCAACCCGTCGATCTCGGGCGACGGCCGCTACGTAGCCTTCGACTCGCGCGGCTCGAACCTGAGCCCCGCCGACACCCTCCACGCGACGAGCGTCTTCCGCTACCAGCTGCTTCCTTAGCTAGTCGCTGCCCGCAGACACGGCGGCCATCAACTGTCGAGCGACATAGCGCCGCTGGCCGCGCAAGCCGGCCCTGGTTTCTTCAAGCACTCCCTGCTCCTCCATCCGCTTGAGTAGACGGAGTGCCGTCGGACGGCTCACGCTGAGCCGCATTTCGACCGATCGCGTCGTCACGACCGGGTTCTCGCAGAGCAGATCGACGAGCGCCAGGGCATTCGGCGTTGCCTGAGTCGCCGCGATCTCACGGTAGCGATCGCGCAGATCGATTATCCGTTGGGCACGTTGGACCGCGTCGCCCGCCTCGGTCTTAACCGCGGTCGCGAACAGCTCAATCCAGGGAAGCGGATCGCCGGAGTCGCGGATTGCCTGGAGGGCTTCGTAGTAACCCTGGCGGTCGCGCTCCAGGTACGAGCTGAGATAAAGCAACGGCGCGGGTAGCCGACCGCGTGTCACGAGAAAGAAGACGAGCAGAAGCCGGCCAAGGCGGCCGTTGCCGTCTAAGAATGGGTGGATCGTCTCGAACTGAGAATGCAGCAGCGCGTCCTGCACGAGCAGCGGCAGCTCCGGTTCCTCATGCGCAAAGCGCTCCCAATCGGCGAGTAGGTCGGCGAGTTCCTCCGGAGGCGGCGGGACAAAATCG
>DAIRWC010000147.1:0-2571 GCA_036802505.1 Solirubrobacterales bacterium | reverse complement strand
AAATCGGCCGTCGCGATCGTCGAACCCGCCGCACCGATCCAATTCTGGGTCTTGCGGAGCTCGCCGGGAGCGCGCTCACGGCCACGGACACCGGCCATCAGATGGCGATGTATCTCGCAGATCAGACGGGTGCTGATTGGCAACTGATCAAGCCGCACCAGGCCCCACCGCATCGCCTCGACGTAGTTGACGACTTCCTCGACATCGGGGTTCGGAGGCCCTTCGGCCGCGTCGGCTTCGAGGACTTCAAAGAAACTGGCCCGCGTTCCCTCAATGCGAGTCGAAGCTAGCGCCTCGCGCAGGAGATACGGCCGAATCAGGAGATCGGGATTGGGAATAAATCGGCCGACTCCAGCGAGCTGGCCAAGCGCGGCTTCGGCCTCGGCGACAAGGCGCACCGTAGCGCCCGGCAGGGCCAGCGAGCGCGGAATTTGCGCCGGAAAGTACGACATAGCCGTGAGGCCCAGCGGCCCGGCGGGCCTCACCGAAGAGGCTCGGCGACTCTTTTCTTTGTTTCACGCACGAGATTCTAGCCGTCTCTAACGTCTGAAAGGAAAAACATTAGAGACGGGGATCGACCCTAACGGCGCCGTAGGAGTCGATTTACGCAGGCACCTCGCGGGAGTCGAGGTGCGCGGCAACCTTGCGCTTGACGCGCTGCAGGGCGTTGTCGACGGTCTTCGTGTCGCACTCGAGGCGCTCGGCCGTCGCCTCGTAGGAGTGGCCGTCGAGATAGAGCGAGAGGACGCGACTCTCGAGGTCGGAGAGGACGCCCGAGGTGCCCGAGAGGCAGGAGACGAGACTCTCCAGCTCTTCGGTCGCGATGACCTGGTTGACCGGATCGGCGACGCTCGGGCCGGGCAGGATCTCGTCGAGGGTGGTGTCGGAATCGCCCGCGGCGGCCGGGGTCTGGCTGAACGAGACGTACTGGTTGAGCGGCGTGTGCTTGTTCCGGGTCGCCGTCTTCACCGCGGTGATGATCTGGCGGGTGATGCAGAGCTCGGCAAAGCTGCGGAAGCTCGACTCGCGATCGCTGCGGTAGTCGCGAATCGCCTTGTAGAGGCCGAGCAGCCCTTCCTGGATCAGATCGTCGCTCTCGCCTCCGAGTAGGAAGTAGGAGGACGCCTTGAGGCGGACGAAGCCGCGGTAGCGCCGCACGATCGAGTCGTAGGCATCGGTCCGGCCCTCCTTCGCGAGGGCGACCAGATAATGATCATCAAGTTCAGGTTGAGGGTTAGAGCTGGGCCGGGTCGAGCCGTTGAAGTGCCCGGTAGGGAGCCGCAATTCCTGCGTGGGGGACGATAGAGCCACTGATCCTTCTCCTTTGAGATGAAGGGTCGTGGCGCCGGTACCTCCCCTGGTGGCGCCCTTATTGACAGATGAATCTCAGACTCAAGCTGAGCTTCACCCTTGTTGGCGGCGTAGTCTTACCGCCCGGCGGAGTTCTGTCAACCCCAAATTGCGATTTTTTGCAAATCGAGGTGCGGGTCGAGATGCTTCAGCCGCGGGTCCTGTCACGAGAGGAGGGGGTATTAGCGGACTCACCCGTCCGAATACCCCCTCCTCCCGCGCCACCCGCGGAAGAGCGCTGGCGGGCAGCCTCGAAGAGCACTGCTGCGGCAGCTGCCGACACGTTGAGCGAGTCGATTGATCCGGCGCGCGGCAACGCTACGAGACCGTCACAAGCTGAAGCGACGCGGGGGCGGATTCCCTTGCCCTCGCCCCCTAGAACCAGGACGGTTGGGCCAGCGAGGTCGGTGTCCCAGGGAGCTTGCTTTGCCTCGGCGTCCGCACCCCAGATCCAGAAGCCTGCTGCCTTTGCCTCGGCTAGCCAGTCGGCGAGGTTGCGGATGCGGGCGATGTCGAGATGCTCGACTGCACCCGCGGACGCCTTACAGGCGACGGCCGTCACCTCGGCCGAGCGCCGTTCGGGGATGACGACGCCGGCCGCGCCGGCGAACTCGGCCGAGCGGCAGACGGCGCCCAGATTGCGTGGGTCCTGAACCTGGTCGAGCACAACCAGCAGCGCACCCTCACGCCGCAGCAGCGCATTCGGGTCGGCATACGGATACGGATCGACCTCGGCGACGACGCCCTGGTGGTCGGGGGATCCGCATAGCCCCTCCAGCTCCTCGGCAGACGTCTCCGGCGCGCGCCAGACCCGCCGCACCGCACGCCTCCCCCGCTCCGCCTCCTCGACCGGACGGCGCCCATAGATGAACTGGCCGTCAGCCATCAGGCCTTGGGAACCAGCTTCGCGCCCCCAGCCCCGTCCCGAACCTCCCAACCAAGCTCAGCAAGCCGATCCCGAATCTCATCCGCACGAGCAAAGTCCTTGGCAGCCCGCGCCTCCTCCCGCTCAGCAAGCAGCTCCCCCGCCTCGGCGTCACCAGCCGCCTCAGCCTCCGCGAGCGACTCGAGCCCGACAAGCTCCAACATCGCACGTACCGCCTCCGCCGCTCCGGGGATCTCTTCCCGGTTGGCTTCGGAAACCAGCTCAAATACCTCAGCCATCGCCCGTGGGGTATTGAAGTCGTCAGCCAGCGCGTCCCGGAAGGCGCCGAGACGGGC
>DAIRWC010000146.1:0-4855 GCA_036802505.1 Solirubrobacterales bacterium | reverse complement strand
CCCCTACAGCCTGCCGCGCTGGTGGCCGCGGACGAGCCGCGTCGAGAGCGTCGACCGCAAGCCCGAGGGCAAGCGCAGCCAGTGGACCAAGGTCCTCGAGACGGCCGAAGGGCGCGGGGTCCGCGCCGACTACCGCTGCCTCAGCTCGGCCGAGGGCGAGCGCTACGTGTGGGAGCAGCAGCTCGCCGGCAGTCCCTTCGAACGGCACCTGCGCAGCTCGGTTGTCGAGATCGGCTTGCGAACCGATGAAAATGGGACCGTGGTCAGTCTCACCTCCGACCAGAAGCTGCGCGGCATGTCGCGACTGGGCTCGCCGATGATGCGCGGCGGCCAGAGCAAGATCCTCGAGCAGGCGCTCGATGGGCTCGAAGCGGCACTCGAGGGAGGGTCAAAGTGAGCGAGCGGGGCGCTTTCCTTCCGCATAGCGTCAGTAACGCGCCCGGCGAGGACTTATGGACCTGGCGACCCTCACATACGAGAGCAGCGATCGGGTCGCCCGCATCACCCTGAACCGGCCCGAGCGCGGCAACGGGATCGTGCCCCGGATGCCGGCCGAGCTCGCCGCCTGCGTCGAGCGGGCCAACCTCGACCCCGCTGTCCATGTAATTGCCCTCGCCGGCAACGGCACGGGCTTCTGCGGCGGCTATGACCTGGTCGCCTCAGCCGAGGGCGACATGGGCGGGCTCGATGGCGTCGAGGCGCCGCCCGGCTCGCCCGTCGACCCGGCGACGATCGGCGCCAACCACGTTCCCGAGTCGAACTGGGACCCGGTCACCGACTTCCAGTTCATGTCGCGCAACGTGCGCGGCTTCATGAGCCTCTTCCACTCCGAGAAGCCGGTGCTCTGCAAGGTCCACGGCTACTGCGTCGCCGGCGGCACCGACATGGCGCTCTGCTCCGACCTGCTCGTGATCGGCACCGACGCCAAGATCGGCTACCCGCCGGCCCGCGTCTGGGGCTCGCCGACGACGGCGATGTGGGCGGCGCGGCTGGGCCCGATGCGCGCCAAGCGGCTGCTCCTCACCGGCGACTCGCTGAGCGGCGAGCAGGCGGCCGAGTGGGGGCTGGCGACCGAGGCGGCGCCGCCCGCAGAGCTCGACGAGCGCTTCGAGGCGCTGCTGGAGCGCGTCGCGCGAATGCCGATCAACCAGCTGGTGATGATGAAGATGCTCGTCAACCAGTCGCTCTACGCGCAGGGTCTGCACCAGACGCAGCTGCTCGGCACCTTCTTCGACGGCATCGCCCGCCACACTGAGGAGGGCCACGGTTTCGTCCGCCGCGCCGCTGAGGGCGGCTTCAAGGAGGCGGTGCGGGAGCGCGACGAGCCCTTCGGGGACTTTGGCCTCGGGGGCTCCGGTGTCGAGTAGCAACGGAACGCCGGCACGCTCGCGCTCGATTGCAGTCGTCGGCGGGGGCTTCGGCGGGGTCGGTGCGGCGGTGATGTTGAAGCGGGCCGGTTACGAGGACGTCACCGTCTTCGAGAAGGGCGAGCGGGTCGGCGGTGTCTGGAACCACAACACCTACCCGGGGGCCGCCTGCGACGTTCCCTCGCACCTCTACGAGTTTTCCTTCGCGCCCAACCGCTGGTCGCGCCGCTATGCGCCGCAGGCGGAGATTCAGGCTTACGTGGAGGGCGTGGCGCGGCGCTTCGGCGTGCTCGACAGGGTCCGCACCGGCACCGAGGTGAAGGGCGCCCGCTGGGACGAGGGGCGCGGCAGGTGGCAGCTGGAGACGAGCGCCGGGCCGCACGAGGCGGAGATCCTGCTGACCGCCTGCGGCCAGCTCTCGATCCCCAAGACCCCCTCGATCCCCGGTCTGGAGAGCTTCGACGGCCCCGCCTTCCATACCGCCGAGTGGCGCCATGACGTCGATCTCGCCGGCAAGAAGGTGGCTGTGGTCGGCACTGGCTGCAGCGCGATCCAGGTCGTCCCGGCGATTCAGCCGCTGGTTGGGCAGCTCGACGTCTACCAGCGCTCGGCCGGATGGACCTTTCCGAAGATGGACTACGCCTACCCCGAGTGGGCGCACGCGCTGTTCAAGCGCGTTCCGGCGCTGCGCCGTCTCGATCGCGCCTCGATCCTCGCCTTCATGGAGTTCGGCGCGGCGGCGATGACCGGCCACCAGTGGCTGCTGCCGGGCCTCCGCGCCGTCGGCCGTCGCCAGGTCACGCAGACGATCGAGGATCCGGAGCTGCGCCACAAGGCGATGCCGAGCGACGAGTTCGGCTGCAAGCGGATGATGCTCACCGACGAGTGGTACCCGACCCTGACCAAGCCCAACGTCGAGCTGGTGACGGACCGCATCGCGGCGGTGACTTTGGGCGGCGTCCGAGACGAGACCGGCGTCGAGCGTCCCGCCGACGTGCTCGTGCTCGCCACCGGCTTCGCCACCCACGGCTTCGTCGCACCGATGGAGATCGCCGGCCGCGAAGGCCGCCCGCTGACGCAGGAGTGGGCCGAGGTGGCGCGTGCGTACCTCGGCCTCAGTGTCCCCGGCTTCCCCAACATGTTCCTGCTCTACGGGCCGAACACGAACGGCGGCACCGGCTCGGTGATCTACACGATCGAGGCCGGGGTCGGGCATGTCATCGCCGCGCTCGGCGAGCTCGATCGCACCGAGGCGAGCCGGATCGAGGTCCGCCGCGGGGTGGCGGAGAGCTTCGATCGGGAGCTGCGAGCCGCCCTCGCCGATACGGTCTGGCACAGCGGCTGCACCAACTGGTACGTCGACGAGAACGGCAACGACCCGCAGCAGTGGCCCTGGCTGTGGAGCACCTACCGGCGGCGTACGGCGAAGCTCCAGCCGGGTGCATACGCTCTCGTTGCATGAGTGACGCCCCAGCTCACCCCAGCTCGCGAATCACGCCGGAGACCGCGCGCGCCTTTCTGCCGGGCAGCTTCCCCGGCGACCTCGGGATCGAGCCGCTGGAGATCGAGGACACCCACTCGCGCGGGCGGATCGTCGTCGACAAGCGCCACCTGCACCCCGGCGGCTTCGTCCACGGCGGGGTCTGGACCGCGCTCGGCGACACGGTCGCCGCCTGGGCGACCTTCCGGGTCATCCCGCCGGGCCACAACTTCACCACGATCGAGCTGAAGCTGAACGTCTTCGCCGCCGGCCTGCTCGGCGACGAGATCGTCGCCGTCGCCGAGCCTCTTCACACCGGCAAGAGCACGGTCGTGATCGAGGTCAGGATGGAGCGTCGCCGCGAGGAGACCGAGGCCCGCTTGGCGGCGAACCTGATCGTCAGCCAGTTCGTCTTGCCCCCGGCTTGACCGACTACGTCTTCGGCTACGCCTCGCTGGTAGCGCTCAAGGACGCCGAAGCTCTGCCGGTCGGCTGCGCGGCTTTCGTCGCCGCTGGGGCGTGGCGATGAACAACTGGGAGGGCGGGGAGGCCGCCAAGCACTTCCTCGACCGGGCGACCGGGGAGAGGCCGAGGATCCGGGTTGCCTACCTCGACATATACGAGCAGGCGGGTTCGGCGGTGAACGGGCTGGCGCTGCCGGTTGACCGTGACCGGCTCGATGCGCTCGACGCGCGCGAGCTCAACTACGAACGAGTCGACGTGACCGGCGCCTTCGAGCCGGAGGTCGACGGCCGAGTCTTCACCTACCTCGGTCTCGATGCAGCCCGCCAGCGCTGCCGGGAAGGCGCAGCCGCTGGCGACATCTTCGTCAGCCGCGACTACGCAGCCGTGGTGCGTGCAGCGTTTGGGCGCCTCGCTCCAAGCGGCCTCGCCGAGTTCGATCGCATGACCGACCCGCCCCCCTTCCCCGAAAGGGACCTTCAGGTGATGCTGCCGTCCTCGGCAACCGGTTCGTAGCCGGGCGCTTCCAGTCGTTCGATCTGCGGTAGGCGCCAGAGCAGGCTCGCGATCGTCAGGCCGATTGCCGAGCAGAACAGGGCGAGGAACCACTGGCTCGCCGTCAGCAGCGCCATTTCGAAGAAGTCGCGCACGGGTGCCGCTGCGAGGATCAGCGCGAAGAGGGCGCCCAGGCCCGCCACCATCGCCAGCATGTAGCTCTGGATCGCGATGTGCTCGCGGCCGGGGCCGCGCTCGAGCAGCAGGACGAAGGCGAGCCCGAGCACGATCAGAGTCGTCGTCGCCGCCGTGCGGCCGGCCTCCAGCGAGCCGCCGAAGACGGTGTCGACGAGGAAGAAGCAGAGGATCGAGCCGAGCGCCGTCGCCAGCCCGGCCGGAACCGCGAAGGCGGCCAGTGCGCGCAGCAGGCGGCCGCGGTAGAGCGGCCCGTCCGAGGGCGCCAGAGCGAGCACGAAGGAGGGGATGCCGATCGTCAGGAAGGCGGCGAGGGTGAGGTGGCGGGGGAGGAACGGGAAGGCGAAGCCGGGGACGGCGACGAGCACGATCAGCGCCGCCGCGTAGACGCTCTTGGTCAGGTAGAGGCGGCCGAGGCGGTGGATGTTGCGGGCGATCCGCCGCCCTTCGGAGACCGCTTCGGGCAGCCGCGCGAACTCGTCTTTGAGCAGGACGACGTCGGCGACGCCCTTCGTCACCTGCGCGCCCGAGCCCATCGCGACGGCGAGCCGGGCCTGCTTCAGCGCCGGCACGTCGTTGACCCCGTCGCCGATCATCGCCGTGTAGCGACCGGAGGCGCGCAGCGCCTCGACCAGCGCTTTCTTCTGCTCCGGGGCGATCCGGCAGAAGATCGTGTTGCCCAGCGCCGCCGCGGCCAGCCCCTCGGGATCCTCGGGTAGCTGCGAGCCCTCGATCACGCCCGCGTCGGCGGGCACCCCGACCGCGTAGGCGACCGCGGTCACCGTCGCCCGCGCGTCGCCGGAGATCAGCTTCAGGTCGACGTTGCTCTCGCGCATCGCGGCGATCGTCTCGGCGG
>DAIRWC010000145.1:0-4857 GCA_036802505.1 Solirubrobacterales bacterium | reverse complement strand
CAGCGCCCCCGCCACGGCCGTGCCCAGGGCCGTTCCGATGACCGAGCCACGGCGCTCGGGGGGAGCGGTCGTGATCAGCCAGGTCAGTGCCCCGGACCAGATCAACGCGCCGGATATCCCCTGCACGAAGCGCGCCGCGTCGAGCAAGATAATTTCGTGCGCGACCCCGAAGACGAGGCTGGAGCAGCCGAGCAGAAGCAACCCGACGATCACCGTGCGGCGCGGCCCGGCCCAGGTCGCCACCAGTCCGGCGGGCAGCGAGGCGAGCAGCGTCCCGGCGGCGTAGGAGGCGGCGAGGATCCCGGCTTCTGCCTTGCTCAGGTCGAATTCCTTGGCGTAATCCGGCAGCAGCGGAGCGATCGCCGCGTAGAAGGCGACGTCGAAGAAGACCATCGTCGAGGCGAGGATGAGCAGCCGGCGCATACCTGTATCCAATCACCGAGAGACCTTTTTACTCCATGCCTTTATGTCCATACATTTGCAGCTAGCATCGACACATCGTCTTAGCCCCCCGGAGGGGTGGCAGAGCGGTTGAATGCGGCGGCCTTGAAAGCCGTTAGGCGTCGCAAGGCGTCTCGTGGGTTCGAATCCCACCCCCTCCGCTCATAGACATTGGGCTTTCGGATGAGCGGTAACCCGCTCGAATATTCGTCCAGATTGGGCAAGGACTCTCAAGCCGATACCTAATTATGTCGACCAAGTGAGCTTTTCGGTACGCGCTGATCTACTCAGGACATAGTCTGAATCCGTTCCCTGGTGAGGGATCGGGGGCGGGCCGGTACACGTGCCGGCATGACGCCGCGAGGCCTGAGTCACGGAATCCCAGTTAAGGAGTTCCAAATCCGCCCCGCAGGGGGCGTGGAAGGTTAGGTGGATCGATGAAGTCATTCCTAATCAGGCACGTGCCGACGGTACTCGCGGCACTGATAGTCCTGATGGCCGGGGGCACGCTTGCCCTTGCGAATTCAAATCATTCGACGCCTCAACGCGTCAACAAAGACAGCCACTCTGAGCATGGCAACCAGGGCAATGACGGACCCAAGGGGCCTCCGGGACCACAGGGACCTCCAGGGCCGCAGGGCGCTCCAGGGCCGGCGGGTCCTCCAGGGCCGCAGGGCGCTCCGGGGCCGGCGGGCACGCCCGCACCGTTGGGCCTCTCGACCTGGGGCAAGATGCCTCGCAACGAGTACGGCTCGCCGATCGCCGAAACCGGGTCGACCGCGACCGGGACGGACGCGCTGATCCTCGAGACCGGCTGTTACAAGGAACCCTGCGCCGAAGCATCCAGCTGGGAGAAGGCGGAGTACGGCTCCGAAGTCGAATTCGCGGGCTTGAAGATCGCCGCGATCAGTGAAATCGGGCTCAGCGTCGACATCGCCGACAGCACCGCCGGCCACAGCCCGATGCCCAACATCCAGATGGAGGTCAACCCCAACGTGGCGGGCAAAACCTATTCCTCCCTGGTCTACAACCCGGGCGAAACCACCCCGAACGTCTTCCAGTATGTGGATGCGTCGGTAGTGCCCACCAATACGGGCAGCGAAGGCTGGTGGTTCTCGAACGGGACGGTCGCCACCGCGACCGGCTGTTCGCTGGCGCACGAGTGCTCGCTGGCTGAAGTCCAGGCCGCCGCGCCTGAAGCGGAAGTCTCGTTCTCACTCGGCCTGGGCAAGGGCCGGGACAGCATGGGCGAGGTCCTGATCAAGGAATTCAAGCTCAACGGCACGACCTACACCTTCGGCCCCGGAGGTGTCTTCAAGAACTGAGTTCCCAGCCCCCGGCGCTTCACCGCGCCGGGGGCTCTTCTCTTTTCGAAGCGAGACGCCGGCACGCAGGAATGGTGGCGGCGCGGCCGAACCTGCGGAGATGAACCGCGAGCGGTGGCGACAGCGTGCGCAGCGCGCCAGGGACGCCTTCGGGTTGGTGCTCCTGCTGGTCCTGACGACGTACGTGCTCGCCTCGGTGCTCTCCAACCGCGGCTGGTCGGCTGTGCTGCTGACGATCGTCACCGGCGCCACCTCGGTGGTCGCCCTGACCAGCTCCCACGCCCGTCCCGTCTTCGTCCGGCGGGCGCTGATCCTGACCGCGGTCGCGACCCTGCTGGCCTTCGTCTCGGCGGCGTTCGGAGGCAGGCTCGGCCTCAACGCCGCCAACTTCATCTCGATCGGCCTGCTGGCGGTCGCGATGGCGGCCGTCCTGCAGCGTGTGATCACGGCCGACAACGTCTCCTCGCGCACGATCCTCGGCGCGATCAGCGTCTACACCTCCCTCGGCATCCTCTTCACCTGGGCCTACGGCCTGATCGACCGGATCGAAGGCGGCGGCTTCTTTGGCGCCGATGTAGCAACCAAGGGAAGCGACTTTCTCTTCTTCAGCTACACCACTCTGACCACCACCGGCTACGGCGACCTGGTCCCCGTCGGGCAGGTGGGCCGCATGGTCTCCGGGCTGGAGATGATGCTCGGCCAGGTCTTCCTCGTCACCCTCGTCGCCGGCCTGGTCAGCCTCTGGAAGCCAGGCGAAGGACTGTTGCACCGGCGCGCCAAGCGGACCGGCGAAGAGCCGGAAGTCAGCCGCTGAGCACCGACCCGAGCTCGGCGAGCTGCGCTTCCATCGCCTCGCAGAGCCGATCGCAGAGCTCCAGCACGGCCGGGTCGGCGATCCGGTAGATCGAGCTGGTCCCCTGCTTGCGGCGGCTGACGAATCCCTCCGCCTGCAGAGCGGAGAGGTGCTTGGAGACATTCTGCTGTGAGGTGTCGAGCAAGGCGGTGAGCTCGCCGACGGAGGCCCCGTCACGGTGGCGCAGGATGTCGAGGATGCGCAGCCGGGTCGGGTCGGAGAGAGCGTGGAAGCGCCGCGCGATCAGCTCGGCCGCATCGGCGTCGAGTGGGCTTTTCATCGCCATTGTGTTATCGTCAGTCTACAACTGTAAAGTTGTTAACTTGTACAACGTAGAAAGAGGATAGCGATGCCCGCGGTTGTCCCCGCCCGACCCGTCCACCGCAAGACCTCCGGCGAGGGCGCCGGCCCCACCTCCCAGGGACCGGCGCCCTCGCCGCTCGGGCCGGTCGGCCGCCTCGGTCGCTTCGCCGCCTCCCAACCCCGTTGGGTGTTCGTCGCCTGGGTGGCGATCGCCGTCGGACTCGGGGCGCTCGCTCCCCGAGTCGAGACCGCCCTCTCCGGCGCCGGCTGGGAGGCCAACGGCTCGCAGTCCGTCGCCGCGCGCGAACAGATCGACCAAGCTTTCGCCGGCGGCGGTGCGTACGCGCTTCAGGTCGCGGTCCACTCTCAGGGACTGACCGTCGCCGACCCGGCCTTCCGCCGCAGCCTGCGGCGCGCCGAGCGACTGCTCGCCGCCGACTCGGCGGTGAGCCGGGTGATCCCGCCGCGCCCGGGCTCTCGATCTCCGCCGACGGGCACACGGCGGCGATCCGCGCCGGCGCCGCCAAGGACGCCAACGAAATGGTCGCTGCCGCCACCGACCTCAAGGGTCCCCTCGGCGACAGCGCAGCCGCAGGCGTTGCGACCAACCTGACCGGCGCCGCCGGCATGTGGTCGGACTTCAACGAAGCGAACAAAGACGCGATGCTGAAGTCCGAGGTCATCTCCTGGCCCGTCACGCTGGCGATCCTCCTCCTCGCCTTCGGCTCGCTGGTCGCCGCCGGCCTGCCGCTGATGCTGACGATCACCGGGCTGATCGCCTCGGCCGGCGTCCTCTTCCTGGCGACCCTGATTGCCCCGGTCTCGATCTGGGCGATGAACTTCGCTTTGATGTTCGCCTTGGCACTGGGCATCGACTACGCCCTCTTCATCGTCATGCGCTTTCGCAACGCGCTCTTCGGCCAGCGCCTCGATCCGGTGGAGGCGGTCGGGGCGACGATGGACACGGCCGGCAAGGCAATCGTGTTCTCGGCGCTGACCGTGCTGATCTCGCTCTCGGCGGTGATGCTCGTGCCAAGCCCCGCCTTCCGCTCGGTCTCGCTGGGAATCATGATCGCCGTCCTCTTCGTGCTTGCAGCCACGCTGACGCTGCTGCCGGCGGTGCTGGCAAAGCTCGGTCCACGTGTCGACAAGCTGAGCCTGCCCTGGGCGCACCGCAGCGACCACCGTTCGGCCCGCTTCGCCGGCTGGGGAGAACGGCTCTGGCGCCGTCCCTACCTCTACGGCGGCGGCGCGGCCCTGATCCTCGTCCTGCTGGCACTGCCGGTGCTGGGCCTGAGGACCAGCATGCCGTCGATCACGGTCGTCCCCAACGGCGATCGCTCCCGCGCCGGCTACGAAGATGTCGTCAGCGCGTTCGGGCCGGGCGCGCCCGCCGCGCTGCAGATCGTCTCGCCGCCGGGGGAGGTGCGCCGGGTGGCCACGGTCCTGCGGTCCGACTCCGGCATCGCCACCACGCTGCCGGCGCGGGCGAATCCGCGGCAAGGCGTCGCCCTGACCGAGGCCATCCCCGCTGACAGCTCCTCGACGCCGGCGTTCGGCGCCACGCTGGAGCGGCTGCGCGCGGCGCTGCCGACGGGCGCGCTGGTCGGCGGGGCCGCAGCCGAAAACCACGATCTCGAAGCGGCGCTGAGCGCGAAGACGCCGCTGGCTATCGGCGTCGTCCTGGCGCTCGGCTTCCTGCTGCTCCTGGTCGCCTTCCAGGCGCCGCTGATCGCGGCGATCGGCGTGCTGACCAACCTGCTCGCGACCGCCGCTGCCTTCGGCGTCGCGACGCTGATCTTCCAAGACGGCCACCTCGCCGGCCTGCTCGGCTTCGAATCGCAGGGCTTCCTCGATGCCTGGGGGCCGATCTTCTTCTTCGCGATGATCTTCGCGATCTCGATGGACTACACGGTCTTCCTGCTCTCCTCGGCG
>DAIRWC010000144.1:0-4913 GCA_036802505.1 Solirubrobacterales bacterium | reverse complement strand
GAGCCGGTGGATCTCGTCGACGAAGAAGACGCTGCCCGGCTCCAGCGAGGTGAGGAAGGAGGCGACATCGGCCTTGCGCTCCAATGCCGGGCCGGCGGTCTGGACGAGCGGCACCCCCATCTCGGCGGCGACGATGTGCGCCAGGGAGGTCTTGCCAAGTCCGGGTGGGCCGGCGAGCAGGACGTGGTCGAGCGGCTCCCCGCGCCGCTTCGCCGCCTCGATGAAGATCGCGAGCTGCTCGGTCACCTGCACCTGGTTGACGAAGTCGGCGAGGCTCGGCGGCCGCAGCGAGCGGTCGAGGTCTTCGTCGGGAATGTCGGCGCGCGCATCGTGGATGCGGACCTCGGGCTCGACGTCCTCGCCGTCGATGCCAGGGGTACGGATTCGCTTCTCGCTCACGCCGCCTTCCTCCCGGAGCCGGCTTTGCGCAGGGCGCCGGCGAGCAGCTCCTCGGCGTCGTCTCCATCGAGTCCGTCGAGCAACTGCTCGGCTTCCAGCGGCGCGTAGCCGAGGTTGACGAGGCCGTCGCGGGCGAGCGCGCGCGGGTCGTCGTCGCCGCCGGCCAGGGTCACCTCTTCCTCCAACGCCCCCGCGACCTTCTCGCGCAGCTCGACGATGATTCGCTCCGAGGTCCGTTTGCCGATGCCCGGTGCGGCTTGAAATCGTTTCGCGTCGCCGGCGGCGATCGCGCGGAGCAGCTCTCGTGCGGGGCCGCCGGAGAGCACCGAGATCGCGACTTTCGGCCCGACGCCGCTGACCGAGACGAGCTGCCCGAATAGATCGCGCTCCTCCTCGGAGGCGAAGCCGAACAGCGCCAGCGAGTCCTCGCGCGAGACGAGCTCGGCGTGCAGGAAGGCCTCGCGGCCGGTCGCCGGTACCGCCTTCAGCGTCTCGGCCGAGACCGTGAGCCGGTAACCGACCCCGGCGGCGTCGATGACGACATGGTCGGGGCGCCGCACCATCACCTCGCCGCGCACCGCTGCGATCACGGAGCGACTCCCTCCGCCATCTCGACGGCGGCGCGGCGGCCGCTGCCGCCGCCGTGGCAGATCGCCACGGCGAGAGCGTCGGCGGCGTGGTCGGGGGTTGGAAGCTCGGGCAGGCCGAGCAAGGTCCCGACCATCCTCTGTACCTGCTTCTTGCCGGCGGCGCCACTGCCGCAGACGGCCATCTTGATCGCCTGCGGCGTGTAGGTGAAGCAGGCGATGCCGGCCTGCGCGGCGGCGAGCATCGCCACTCCGCTGGCGCGACCGACGGTCATCGCCGTCTGCACGTTCTTGCCGAAGAAGACGTCCTCGACGGCCATCGCCTTCGGCTCGTGCCAGGCAATCAGCTCGACCAGGGAGCCGTGAATTCGCTCCAGGCGGCGCTCCATAGGCAGCTCGGCCGTCGTCTCGACGACGCCGCCGTCGAGCGCGACCATGCGATTGCCCTCGACCCGGACGATGCCGAAGCCGAGGTTGGCTGCGCCGGGGTCGATCCCCATCACCACTTGCATTGGAAGTGATTCTGGACAGGACCCCGGATGCCTCCCCTGAGACCGCCTGACACGGCGCCAGACCGCACCCACCTCCTCGCAAATAGCTCTGGCTATTCGCTCGTCGGCGTGCACGCTCTGGCTTGGTCAGGCGGTCTCAGGCAGCGAGTTGTTGCAAGACCTCGTCCGGGATGTCGAAGTTGGCGTGGACCTCGTTGACGTCGTCGTCGTCTTCGAGGTCTTCGATCAGGCCCAGCAGCGACTTTGCCTCGTTGCCTTTTACCTCGACCGTGCTCTTCGGCTCCATCGTCACGTCCGCCGACTGGATCTCGACCCCGCCCGCCTCCAGCGCCTCGCGGATCGCGCTGAGGCTGGCCGGCTCGCAGAGCACCCGCAGCAAGTCCCCCTCCTCGCGCACGTCCTCGGCGCCGGCGTCGATTGCCGCGATCAGGTCGTCCTCGCCGTAGCGGGCGCCGTCGACCGCGAGCACGCCCCGTTTCTCGAAGATCCAGGCGACCGAGCCCGGCTCGCCGAGGCTGCCGTTGTGTTTGCTGAAGGCGTGGCGCACTTCGGCGCTGGTGCGGTTGCGGTTGTCGGTCAGCGCCTCGACCAGGACCGCGGCGCCTCCCGGGCCGTAGCCCTCGAAGACGACGCTCTCGATTGCCGTCGCATCGCTGCCCTCGCCGGTGCCGCGGTCGATCGCCCGCTGGATGTTGTCCTTGGGCATCGAGGCGTCCCGCGCCTTCTGGATCGCCGTAGCCAACGCCGGGCTGTTGTCGGGGTCGCCGCCACCGTCGCGGGCGGCGACGGTTATCGCCCGCGCCAGCTTGGTGAAGAGCTTGCCGCGTTTGGCATCGGCCGCGCCCTTCTTGTGTTTTATCGAGGACCACTTCGAATGCCCGGACATCGTTTGCCATTCTATGGACTGGAGAATGAGTTCAGAGACTGCAACTCATCCACGGGTAAACAGCGCGGCCACCGGGCTGGCAGCAAGCTTCGTCTTCGTCGTCATGCTGCTCACCGCCCTGGCCCTGTGGACGGCGATCCCGGTGGGCTGGCTCTGGATCGGCTCGAAGGTCTCCACGACCCAGTTCCCGGCCGTGGGCCCCTACGCCGTGGTGGCGATCGGGATCATCCTGACCGTCGTGCTCGACGCCTGGCTGATCGGTCGCCTCAACGCTCTCTATATGCGGATCACCGGCACCAACAGGCTGGCGCCGATGCGACCGAGCTGGCTGAAGAGCATGCGCGACAGCGGTGGCGCCGCCGGGACCACCACGGTGGTCGAGGCAGTGATGATGGGCTCGGTGCTGCTCGCCGGCGCCGTCTTCATCAGCTGGTTCTTCCTGCTCGCGGGCTCGCCCCTGCCAAACCAATAGCTAGACGACGAACTTGCCGTCTTCCTGCATCACCGTGCCGTCCACTTCGAGCTTGCCGCCGAGGCGCAGGTCGCAGACCAGATCGGTGTGCACCGCCGAATCGTTGACGCCGCCGGACTCCGGATAGCTCTTGCCGACCGCCATGTGGACGGTGCCGCCGAGCTTCTCGTCGAGCAGCACCTCGCGGGTGCCACGGTCGATCGCGTAGTTGGTGCCGATCCCGAGCTCGCCAAGACGGCGGGCGCCGTCATCGGTGTCGAGCAGCTCGACCAGGAACTCCTCGCCGCGCTCGGCGCTCGCGTCGGCGACCTTGCCGGCCTCAAAGCGCAGCCGCACGCCCGCGACCTCACGACCGCCGATCGTCGCGGGCAGGTGGAATGTCACCTCTCCCTCGACCGAGTCCTCGACCGGCCCGGTGAAGAACTCGCCGTCGGGCATGTTGTGGCGACCGTCGCAGGGAATGAACGTACGGCCGGCGATCCCGAGCTTGATGTCGGTGCCCGGCGCAGTGACCCGTACCTCCTCATGCCCCTGGATCCACTCGGCGAGCCGCACCGTCTCGGCCGAGGCGCGCTTCCAGGCAGTCAGCGGATCGTCGTCGTCGGCGAGGCAGGCGCCGTAGTAGAAGTCCTCGTAGTCGGCAAGGCTCATCTCCGCCTCTGCGGCGTAAGCGTTGGTCGGGAAGAGCGTGTAGCACCAGCGGAACTCGCCCTTGGCGCTGCGCTCCATCGCCCGTCCGAGCAACTCGCCGGTGGCGATCTGGCGGCGCGACTGACGCTGCGGCGGCACCCCGGAGAGCTCGCGGGTGTTGGTCGAGGCGCCGACCGCGATCCTCACGTCGACGTTGTCGAGCAGCCATTCGGAGGTCGGCGAGATCCACTCCAGCTGAGCATCGGAGGCGTGCTTGAAATACGCGGCGCTCTGGCCCTCGAGGGAGACGTTCATGACCGGGTTGGCGCCGGCTTTCAGCACCTCCTCGTAGACCGCGAGCAGCAGCGGCGCCGCGGCGCTCTCGCCGTCGATCGAGACGATCTCGCCCTCCTTCACCTCGGTCGAGTAGCCGACCAGGATCTTTGCCAACCGTTCCGCTCTCGGGTCTCTCACGTCTCCGCCCTCTCCCGCGCGTCGCTCCGCGCCTTGGTCGTTATGGCCATGAACAGTGCATGCAGCCTTGGGTCGTCGGTCAGCTCGGGGTGGAAGGCGCAAGCGAGGACGCTCCCCTCGCGCACCGCAACCGGGTGCCCCTCGTAGGAGGCGAGCACCTCGACCCCGGAACCGTAGCGCTCGACCCAGGGAGCGCGGATGAAGACCGCGCGCAGCGGCTCCTCGCCGATCCCCTCCACGGACAGATCCACCTCGAAGCTCTGCATCTGCCGACCGAAGGCGTTGCGTCGTGCGCTCATCTCGAGCAGGCCGAGGTGATCCTCGTCGCAGACGATCATCCCGGCACAGGTGCCGAAGACTGGCTTCCCAGCTTCATGATGCCCCCGAATCGGCCCCTCGAGTCCCGCCGACTCGATCCCCATCAAGATCGTCGTGCTCTCGCCGCCGGGGATCACCAGTCCGTCGAGCTGCTCCAGGTCGGCCGGCTTGCGGACTTCCCGGGCCTCGGCGCCCAGCTCGCGCAGCATGGTCAGGTGCGCTTCGAAGCCGCCCTGAATGGCAAGGACGCCGATCCGCAGCCCAGGAGCCTCAGGCACCGCGGTCCTGCAGAAGCGCATCGGCCGCAGCCAGCTCCGAGATCTCCAGGCCGGGCATCGCCTCGCCAAGGCCAATCGACGCTGCCGTGACTCGCTCGGGGTCGTCGAAGTGCGTGGTCGCCTCGACGATCGCGCGCGCGCGGCGCTCGGGATCGGCGCTCTTGAAGATCCCCGAGCCGACGAAGTTGCCCTCGGCGCCAAGCTGCATCATCAGCGCCGCGTCAGCAGGCGTGGCGATGCCGCCGGCACAGAACATCGGTACCGGCAGGCGACCCTGCGCGGCAACCTCGTGGACGACTTCGAGCGGGGCCTGGTGCTCCTTGGCCGCGCCGGCGAGCTCCTCCGGCCCGAGCTGGG
>DAIRWC010000143.1:0-4942 GCA_036802505.1 Solirubrobacterales bacterium | reverse complement strand
CCTGCAGGTCGAGGATCGGCTTGCCGAAGGCGACCCGCTCGGAGGCGTAGGTGGTCGCGTAGTCGGTCGCCCCCTGGGCGATGCCGACCGCCTGCGCGGCGGCGCCGAGGCGCGTCCGCTCCAGCGTGCCGAGAGCGACGCCGAGCCCGCGGCCGACCTCGCCGATCACGTTCTCGGCGGGCACGCGCACTTCGTCGAAGACGGGTGAGCCGGTCGGCGAGCCGCGGATGCCGAGCTTGTGCTCGAGCTTGCCGATCGAGAAGCCGGGCCGGTCGGCCTCGACCATGAAGGCGGTGATCCGCCGTTTCTCGCGGTCGGTGACGGCGAAGACGACGTAGTAGTCGGCGACGCCCGCGTTGCTGATCCAGTTCTTGGCGCCGTTGATCACCCATTCGTCGCCGTCGAGCTCGGCGTGGGTGCGCATCGCGGCGGGGTCCGAGCCTGCCTCCGGCTCCGAGAGCGCGAACGCCGGCGTCCACTCGCCGCTGGCGCAGCGCGGCAGCACCCGCTGCTTCAGCTCATCGCTGCCGAAGAGGCGGATCGGCAGCGAGCCGAGCTCCTGGACCATCAGGATCAGGGCGCTCGACGCGCAGGCCTTGGCGATCTCCTCGACCGCCATCTGCAGCATCAGCGTGCCGGTCCCGGTCCCGCCGTACTCCTCCTCGAAGGGCAGGGAGAGGATGTCGTGCTCGGCGAGCAGCTTGCGCACGTCCGCGGGGTACTCGGACTTCTCGTCGATCTCGGCGGCGCGCGGCGCGATCCGCTCGCGGGCGATCTGCGCGATCGTCTCGCGAAAATCGAGCAGGTCCTGGGGGATGGAGTAGGCGTCGGTCGGGGCGTTCATGCAGCTTTCACGCCGGGCACCGTACTTCAGGCGAGACTTCGCCCGGTCTGTGCCCGCCCGGCGCTTTCCTGGTCCGCGGGCGTGTCGACCCCGGTCGAGGACAGATAGGCGACGAACATGGCGATCATCGCCGCGAGGACGAAGCTGACCAGGCCGGTGCCGATCGCCAGGCCGCCCCGTTGCGAGGACACCGCCAGCCAGTCGGCGAAGGAGGCGCCGAGCGGGCGGGTCACCACGTAGGCGAACCAGAAGGCGAGGATCGAGTTCATGCCGAAGCGCCAGTAGCCGATCGCCGGGATCGCGATGATCGCCGCGAACATCAGGCCCGAGCCGAAGAAGCCGAGGCCGAAGGTGACCGCGGTGAGGTCCCCGGCGGCGGTGCCGAGCGCGAAGGTCGCGAGCACCGCGGCCCAGTAGAAGACCTCGCGGCGCTCGGTGACGATGCTGTGGATCGAGAGCGTCCCCTCCGTCCGCTGCCAGGTGCGAAAGACCACCGCGAGCACGATTGCGTAGAAGATCGTCGAGACGATGTAGGGGACGCCGAGGCCGACGTGGAGGACGTCGGCGCACATCGTGCCGAAGACCCCGACCATCGCCACCGCGAGCCAGTAGCGCCAGGGCACGTAGCGGTCGCTGGAGAACTGCAGGTAGAGGGCGACGACGAAGGCGATGCCGCCGAGCACGACGGCGATCTCGGGCACGAGCTTGTGGACGAGGAAGTCCGACGTCGACTCGCCCATCCCGGTCGTCAGCGCCTTGACGATCCAGAAGAAGGCCGTCACTTCGGGCACCTTCGAGAAGCCGCGGGAGGTTTTGAGCTTGTAGTCCAAGGGCGGGCCCGGCGAAGCGGGGCGGCAGGCTAGATCTGGCCCCTAAACCGCAGATGAGACGGGCCCGACCGGCAGGCTCAGCCAGACGTCGGCCCCTCCCCCCGCTCGGTTTGCGGCGTGCGCCTCGCCGCCATGTGCCCGGGCGACCGTCTGGACGATCGCCAATCCGAGGCCGCTGCCCCCGTCGCGGGCGCTCGACGAAGCGCGGCTGAAACGCTCGAAGGCACGCGCGAGGAAGTCCGGCGGGAATCCATCCCCGCAGTCGAGGACGTGGATCTCAACCGATCCGTCCTCGGCGCCGGCGACGAGATCGATCGTGCCGGCGCCGTAGCGAAGCGCGTTGTCGACCATGCTGCCGATCGCCTGGTCGAGGCGCAGCCGATCGGCATCGAGGACGAGCGAGGTCGGGCCGACCACCTCGATCCTCCTCCCCCTCTCCTCGGCCCGGCGGGCGAACCTGCGCTCGACCCCGTCGAGGGTTTCCGCCAGATCGAGACGAGCCAACTGCAATGGCAGCTTGCCGCGCTCGGTCTGGGCGATCGTCAACAGATCCTCGGAGAGCTGGGTCAGGCGGTCGGTCTCCTCGGCGGCCGACGCCAGCGCCGCGCGCAGCTCCTCGGGAGAGCGCCCCTCTGCGAGCGCGAGCTCGAGCTCCGTCCGCAGGATCGCCAGCGGCGTGCGCAGCTCGTGGCTGGCGTCGGCGACGAATGCCCGCTCGTGGGCCAGCGCCTCCCCGAGGCGCTCGAGCATCTCGTTCAGCGTCGTGCCGAGACGGGCGACCTCGTCGCGCGTCGGCGGGACCGGAAGGCGTTGGCCGGGCTCGGCGGCGGAGATCTCGGCCGCCCGCGACCGCATCGCCTCAACCGGCTTCAGCGCCGCCGCGGCCACCCCGTAGGCGGCAAGCGAAGCAAGCAGCAGGGCAACCGGCCCGCCGACCAGGAGCAGCTGCGCGAGGTCGGTGAGCGACTCGCTTGAAGCGTCGGTCGAGGTGCCGACGACCACGACTCGCTCCCGCCCCCTTGCCGTGACCGGAACCGCGAGCAGGCGGGACGCCTCCTTCAAGCCAGGAAGCGGGCCGCGATCGAGAAAAATCGGCTCGCGAAGCGCTCGCTTCAACTCGGCGGACGTGAGCAGGACGTGCTGCCCGACCGCCGACGAGGAATCCGAGACCCGACCGGCACGGTCGAGCACCTCGGCGAAGCTCTCGGTGCGCCCGACGAGGCTCCGGTGTCCCTCCCGCAGGCCGGAGTCGGTCTCCCGGATCAGCGCCGCGACGTCGCTTGCCCGCGATCGCAAGCCGGCATTGATCGTCGCCTCGAGCTCGTTGGAGAAGCGCAGGTAGACGAAGATCCCGGTGGCGCCCAGGACCAGCGCCATGACCCCGACGAAGACGAGGGTGACCCGGAGGCGGATCGATACGCGGCTCAGCGCCCGCCGTCCTTTCTCAGCCGGTAGCCGGCGCCCCGAACGGTCTCGAGCGACTTCACCCCGAACGGGACGTCGATCTTGCGGCGCAGATAGCGGACGTAGACCTCGATCACGTTGGAGCGATGCTCGAAGTCGTAGTCCCACGCCTGGTCGAGCAACTGCATGCGGCTGAGCACATGGCCGGGGCTGCGCATGAAGGTCTCGAGCAGGGCGAACTCCTTGGCCGAGAGCTCGATCTCCGCATCGCCGCGCCAGACCTCAAGGGTCGCCGGGTCGAGCCGCAGGTCCCCGACCTCGACGAACGACGGCCGCTCGCTCTGACCGCGACGGACCAGGGCGCGGAGGCGGGCCAGCAGCTCGGCAAAGGAAAAAGGCTTGGTGAGGTAGTCGTCGGCGCCGCCGTCCAACCCGGCGACGCGGTCCTCGAGCGCTCCGCGAGCGGTCAGCATCAGCACCGGCGACCAGATCCCTTCCTGGCGAAGCCGCCGGCAGGTTTCGAAGCCGTCGATGCCAGGCAGGATCACGTCGAGCACGATCGCGTCGTAGGTGGACGAACGCGCCATTCCCACCGCATCCTCCCCTGCCCCGGCGACGTCGACGGTGAGGCCCTGCTCACTGAGCCCGCGGCGGATCAACGCCGCCATCTTCACCTCGTCCTCGACGACCAGAACATTCATCCCACGGCAAACGATCCCAGAGAAGATGAAGGCCAGATGAGGACGGGGCCCGAGGGAGAGCGCTCTCATCTGGGCTTCATCCAGCTCGGCGACGCTACGCCCATGCCCCGGGCTCGATCCGAGCGCCGCAATGTGCCGATTCCGCTCTGGCGCAGGGCACGGCGGATCTTTCTCCTCGCCGCCCTCGCCTGCCTGATCCCCGCCGGGGTCTCGTACGTGAGCGCGATGGGCGAAAAGCACAACGTCGGCCTCAGCGTATCCAGCGTCGAGTGGATGCGACAGCACGGCGGCAATGCCCTCGTCTCCCAGATCGAGAACTGGTACTACACGCTGAACGCGCCCGCAAAGGGGGGACCGCCGCTTCGCTCCCTGCCCGCGGTGGGCGTGGCGACCGCGAGCCAGGAAAGCCAGGGCGGAGGCGCCGGCTACCGGCCGCCCGACGTGAAGCCGCTGATCCACCCGGCGCTGCCCGGCGAGGGCGTCTGGAAGAAGGCGGCGGCCCACGCCGGGCCGCGCCCACCGGTGCTCCTGACCACCTTCCGCAGCGATCCCGAATACCCGCAGTTCGTCGCGGGGGTCGCCTGGATCGACTCCTCCCGGACCAAGCTCGCCTACGTCCCCGGCCTGGCCGAGCCGCCGCCGCCGCTGTCCCATCGCGGGCCCGCCGAGGTACCGGAGGCGAAGCGCAAGCGCGTCGTCGCGACCTTCAACGGCGGCTTCCCACTGGAAACCTCGAACGCCGGCCTGGTCTACCGCGGCAAGGTCAGGGAAACGATGGTGAACGGGATCGCCACCGTCGTCGAGTACCGCGACGGACGAATCGACGTGATCCGCTGGCACCAGGGCCCGGGCGCCCCGGCGAACGTCTGGTTCGCGAAGCAGAACCTGCCGGCGATCATCGAGGAAGGCCGGCTCAACCCCAATCTGAGCGACGGGCCCGAATGGGGGGAGACGGTCAACAACGCGGTGCGCGTCTGGCGCTCGGGGATAGGCGTCGACAGCCACGGCAACCTGCTCTACGCCGCGGCCAACTTCCAGACGGTCGAATCGCTGGCCAAGATCCTCCAGCGCGCCGGGGCCGTCCGCGCGCTGGAGCTCGACATCAACGAAGACTGGACGAGCTTCATCAGCTATCGACACCCTGGCGCCAAGGACCCCACCAA
>DAIRWC010000142.1:0-4952 GCA_036802505.1 Solirubrobacterales bacterium | reverse complement strand
CACGGCCACGGCCACGGCCACTCGTCGGGCGAAGGCGAGTCGGAAGCGCCCGAACCGAGCCAGGGCTCCGAAACGCCGCCCGCCCAGGTCGAAGCCCCTCCGCCGGAAGCCGATGAACCCGGCGAATCCGAAAGCGGCCAGTCGCATGGTTCGTGGGGTCACGGCGGTGGCCACGGCCACGATCACGGTCACCGGTAGCGGGCGGTTCCGGGCCGGCATCTAGACTCGGCCAAATGGCCGAGGAGATGCGCCCGCTCTATCTGATTGCCGGGACCGACGGGGCGAAGATCGACGCGACCCGGGCGCGCCTGCGGGCCCGGGCGGAGCGCGACGGGGGTGTCGCCTCGTTGCAGGTCTTCGAGCCGGGCGAGGGCCGCGGCGCGCCCGATCACGAGGCTCTGCTGGGTGCGATCCCGGCGATGTCGCTGACGGAGTCCCGCCGCTATCTGCTCGCCGACGGCGTGGAGCGCTGGCGCGACCGCCAGCTTGAAGCGGTGGCGGCAGCGCTTGCCGGCCTGCCCCCCGATCTCAGTGTCGTCCTGATCGCGCGGGCCAAGGCGCCGGCAAAGCTGGTCAAGGCGGTCAAGGCGGCGAAAGGGGAGATCCACGAGTTCGAGGCTCCCAAGGCGAGGGACATGCCCCGGTTGCTGATCTCGGACGCCGAGCGGCTCGGCTTCCGACTCGACCCGGCGGCGGCGCGCATGTTGGTCGAGCGGATGGGGGCCAATCCGCAGCGCCTCCACAACGAGCTGGAGCGCCTCGCCCTCTGGGCGGGAGAGGGCGGGACGGTGGGCGCTGACGATCTGAGCACGATGATCGTCGACACCTCGGAGGCGGTCGTCTGGGCGCTCTCCGACGCGCTGTTGGAGCGCGATGCGGCGGCCGCGCTGCGGATCTCAGAGCGGCTGATCTCCCAGGGCGAGAACGTCACCGGCCTGATCTACGGCCTCGCCTCGCGCCTACGCAAAGCGTGCGCGGCGGCGGCGATGCTGGAGGAGGGGATGCCACCGGGCCAGGTCGAGGCCAGTCTCGGAATGCACCCCTACGCGGCGAAGCAGCTGGTTCGCAGGCTGCAGGGCGTTGACGCGGGCGATCTGCAGGAGGCGCTGATCGCCCTCGCCGATCTAGAGGTCTGGTGCCGCGGGGGAGCCGATTACGGCGACGAGCTGGCGCTGACCCTGGCGCTGCGGGCCGCGGCGGGCGTTCCGGCCTGACTACTTTGCGGCGGCAGTCGCGATGCGCGCGGCTTTGGCCTTCTTGCGAGCGCCGGTGTTCTTGTGCATGGCGCCCTTCTGGATCGACTTGTCGATCCGAGATACAAGCGCCCGGTGCTCAGCCTCGATCGCGGCCGTATCGCCACCCTCGACAGCGCTTTCGAGCCGCCGGAAATAGGTCTTGACCGTGCTCGTCAGGAGCCGGTTCTCGGTCCGCTCGCGCTCGCTGCGTAGGATCCGCTTCTTTTGTGAGGCTATGTTGGCCATTGATCGTGAGCCCGGAAGCGGCATCGGCCAGCCCCCAGGCGGCCGCCGACTATAGCGACTGAGACCCAGCTTGGAGACCCCCAGGGCACCTGACAAAGACGATCGCGAGGAGGCAGCGGTCGCCGCCGACGCCGCGCTGCGGGCTGCGGAGGCCTTCGAGCCCGGCGAGGAAAGCTCCGGCGAGCCCGCTCCCGGCTCTCGTTCCGGGCGCATCGCCCGCTCCACGGCGTTCTTCTCTCTCGCCACCGCGGCCTCGCGGATCGCCGGCCTCGTCCGTGAGATCGTCGCCGCCGGCTACTACGGCGTCAACGGGCCGATGTCCGCGTTCACGATCGCCTTCCAGGTTCCAAACCTGGTGCGCGCCCTGTTCGCCGATGCGGCGCTGCAGCCCGCCTTCGTCCCCGTCTTCACCGAGCAACTGGAGAAGAAGAACTACCGCGAGGCCTTCCGGCTCGCCTCGACCCTGCTGTTGCTGGTCACGCTCGTGTTGGGTGCCATCACGGCGCTGTTCGTCCTGCTTGCGCCGGTCATCATGCCGCTCTTCGCGCCGGGCTTCGAAGGGGCGATCCTCGATCTCACCGTCACCCTCTCCCAGGTCCTCTTCCCGATCCTGATCCTGCTTGGGTTGAGCGGCGTCGTCGTCGGCATCCTCAACAGCTACGACCGCTTCGGCGCCTTCGCGATCTCGCCGCTGTTCTGGAACCTGACGATCATCGCCACGCTGGTCTTCCTGATCCCGGCCTTCCACGGCCAGAACCGGATCTACGCCTACGCGATCGGCATCCTCGCCGGCACCCTGGTCCAGCTCCTGATCCCGACCTGGGATCTGCGCAATACGCCCTTCAAGTTCAAGTGGAGCTTCGAGTGGCGCAACCCCGACGTGCGCCGCGTCCTCCTGTTGATGCTGCCGGTGACGATCAGCCTCGGCCTGATCAACTTCAACCTGCTGATCAACAGCCTCTTCGGCAGCCTCGTCAGCGAGCAGTCGCCGGCGGCGATCGACAAAGCGTTCCGCATCTACCAGCTTCCGCAGGGGATCTTCTCGGTTGCGATCGCGACGGTGCTCTTCCCGACGCTCGCCCGCTTCGCGGCCCGCGGCGAGCACGACAACCTGCGGGCGACGATGGCCAACGGGATGCGCCAGATCCTCTTCGTCCTGCTGCCCGCCGCCGCCGCGGTCCTGGTGCTTTCGGAGCCGATGATCAGGCTGGTCTACCAGCGCGGCGAGTTCACCCCGGAGCAGACGACCCTGGTTGCCACCGCCCTCTTCTGGTTCGCCTTCTCGCTGCCGACCAACGGCCTCTACCTGCTGCAGACGCGGACCTTCTTCAGCCTCCAGCGCCCCTGGATGGCGACCGGCCTAGCGGGCCTCGACCTGGTCGTCTCGGCACTCGGCGCTTTGCTCCTCTACAAGCCCTTCGGCACCGGCGGGATCGTTGCCGGGACGGGAATCGGCACGACGGCGGCCGTGCTCGCCCAGGCGGTCGTCCTGCGCCGCGAGCTGGGCGGCCTCGAGCTGCGCAGGCTGCTCTCCACGGGGATGCGGATAACCGCGGCGGCCGCGGCGCTTGCAGCCGTGTCGTTCGGGGTTTGGGATCTGCTCGACAACGCACTCGGCCGCGGTCTGGGAGGTCAGATCGCCTCGCTGGGAGCGGCCCTGGCCCTCGGCGGCCTGGTCTACGTCGGCCTCGCCAAGCTCCTCCGCATAGCCGAGCTGGAGCAGATCGCCCGCCTGCTCCGCCGCCGCTAGATGCTCGACCTGCCGCGCTATCTGCTGGGCGTTGCCGAGATAGCCCTGCTCGCCGGCTTCGCCACGCTTGGGGCTTCGGCGCTCAGGGTGCGGCTGCTCCCAGCTTTCTCTGGACCGCCAGCGCACCTGGGCACTGCCGTACTCGCCCTGGTTTTGCTTCTATGGGCAGCCGAGGCCCTAGGGAGCTTCGGCTTTTTCGAGCCAGTGCCATACCTCGTCATCGTCGCCGCGGCCGGCCTGGGGCTTCGGTGGCGGCTGGGAGGAGGGTGGGGGTGTCCCTCTCGCGTAGCGGCGTCCCGTTTTTCGCACGAATCGGTCGGCGAGAGAGACACGCTCAGAGGCGAAAAACCCAGCGAGCGAGAGGGGCACCCCCACCCTCCTCCCCAAGGGGCGGTGTTGATCGCAATGGCGATCGCTGTTGTCGCGGTCGTTCATTTCGGCATCGACGTGAAGTCGAAGCTTTCAACCGGAATGACCGGGTTCGATTCGACCTGGTACCACGGGCCGTTCGCCGCTGGGTTCTTTCAGAGTGGGAGCACCTGGGATCTGCACTTCATCGCGCCCCAGTTCCTAGCGTGGTTCTACCCGGCGAATGCTGAAATCTTCCACGCCGCTGGGATGCAGGCATTCGGCCGGGATTTGCTTTCGCCGCTGCTGAATCTCGGTTGGTTTGTCGGCTGCTTGGTCGCTTGCTGGTGCGTCGGAAAGCCGTACCGAGTTGCGCCGTGGTCACTTGCGCTGGGCGCGATTGCGTTGAGCTTGCCCGTGCTGTCGGATCAAGCTGGGGAAGCGCGCAACGACATCGTCGGAATCTTCTTCCTACTTGCTGCAGTTGCCGTTGCTCTCAATGCCTGGGCGGTGCGGAGAGAGGGGGAGGCTGGTCTTTCCACGGGCGCCCTTCTCGTTGTCGGCTTGGCAGCGGGTCTCGCCGCGGGCACCAAGCTCAACTTCCTCCTACCTGCCGCAGTTCTCGTCCTTGGGCTCGCCGTCGCCGCGCCGGCCGGGAGGCGCTGGCGAGCTCTCGCGGCAACCGGCCTGGCAGCGCTTGCCGGCGGCGGCTACTGGTACCTACGCAACCTGATCCACACCGGTAACCCGCTGCCGTGGTTCGACCACTTCGGCCCGATCTTGTTGCCCGCGCCCGACCAGGCGCTCGGTGGGCGGGAAGGCCACAGCGCGCTTGGCTACCTGACCAACAGCTCGGTCTGGTCGGACTGGTTCCTCCCGGGCTTGCACGGCGGCCTGACGATCCTTTGGCCGCTGCTCGTTGCTCTCGCTCTTGGAGGCCTTCTCCTGTCTCTTTTCCCAGTGCGGTCGAGTTTTGGGTCGCCATCCGGACCTAACCTCGACCGCGATAGGGCGCTGCTGGTCGCCGGCGCCACCGGACTCGCGGTGATCGCCGCCTGGCTGCTCGCGCCGACCTCAGCTTCCGGCCCAAACGGCATGGCGCGCGGCTTCGAATCCGGCCTCCGCTACCTGGCTCCAGCCCTCGTCCTCGGTCTCGCGCTACTTCCCATCGTGCTGTCTCCACGGCTTCGAAGGGCGGGCGTGGGGTGTCCCCCGGCGCAGCGGCGTCCTCTTTTTCGCCCCACCCAGGATCTCGGACGGGCGCAACCCGATCAGGCGAAAAACCCAGCAAGGCGGGGGACACCCCACGCCCGCCCAATCGCCCTTGCACTCCTCCTCGCCGTGATCGCGATCGGCTACCCGGTACAGCGTCA
>DAIRWC010000141.1:0-4956 GCA_036802505.1 Solirubrobacterales bacterium | reverse complement strand
GATCTGGTGGAAGGAGCCCGCCTCGATCGCGCCGGCCAGTTCGACGGCGTGCCTGGTTCCCTCGACATTGGCGACCTCCTGGGCCTCGGCGCCCGCCGCCATGTCGTAGATCGCGGCGAGGTGGAAGAAGTGGTCGACGTCGCCGCGCAGCGTCAGCAGGTCCTCCTCGGAGACCCCGAGACCGGGTTGGGCGAGGTCGCCGGCGATCGGCACGACCCGCGCTCCGTCGGCTCCCCAGGCGGTCCGCAGCTCCTCCAGGCGGCCGCGCGAGCCCGCCCGGACCAGCGCGTATACCGTCCCCTCGCGCTGCAAAAGTCTGGCTACGAGGTTGCGACCGATGAAGCCGGTGGCGCCGGTGACGAAGTAGTTCATCGCTCTTTCATACACTCAATCTACGAATGGCGCAAACGGCGACCGTCCAGATCCAGATGCCCGAGATGGGCGAGTCGGTCACCGAGGGCATCGTTCTCGAATGGCACGTCGCCGAGGGCGACTTCGTCAAAGAGGGCGACACGGTGGTCGAGGTCTCGACCGACAAGGTCGACGCAGAGGTGCCTGCGCCGGCCGATGGCGTCATTACGAAGCTGATTGCGTCGGTGGACGACGAGGTGCCGGTCGGGGCGCCGTTGGCTGAGATGGAGCCTGGCGAGGGCACCGATGGTGCTTCTGCTGGGACGGCCCAGGGTTCTGAGGCTTCAGCCGCGGGTCCTGGCGGAGGGGGAGGAGGTGTTAGCGGACTCACCCGTCCGAACACCCCCTCCCCCTCCGCCACCCGCGGAAATGGCGCTGAAAAGACTGGTGGCGCCAACGGATCGGGCGGAGTACGGGCGACCCCCGTCGCTCGGCGCGTAGCTGCGGAGAACGGCGTCGACCTCGCCTCGGTGGCTGGCAGTGGGCCGGGGAGCAAGGTGACCAAGGACGACGTGCTTGCTGCTGCCAATGGCGGTGGAGCTGCGGCGCCGGTCAGTGGCGAGGCGAAAGCTTTGCGGGGGCCTGCCGCGATGTTGGCTCAGGCTATGGGCGAGAGTCGGGAGGTTCCTACCGCTACTTCGTTCAGAACGGTTGCCGTCGACACGCTGGATGCGAAACGCAAGGCGCTCAACGGGGAGTTGAAAGAGCGCGGGCTGAAGGTCTCCTTCACGCATCTGATCGCCTGGGCGATCGTGCAGGCCGCGAAGGAATGGCCGGTGATGGTGCGCCGCTTCGAGGAGCGCGAGGGCAAGCCCTTCGCGATCGAGAATGGCCCGGTCAACCTCGGCATCGCCGTCGACATCGAGCGCAAGGACGGTTCGCGCAGCCTCATGGTGCCCGCGATCAAGGGAGCCGACGGGCTCGACTTCGCCGCCTTTCACAGCTACTACGAGGACCTGATCACGAAGACGCGGGAGTCGAAGCTCACCGCCGACGACTTCCTCGGCACCAACATCTCGCTGACCAACCCGGGCGGGATCGGCACCGCCGCCTCGGTCCCCCGCCTGATGAAGGGACAGAGCGCGATCATCGCGGCCGGCGCAATCGCCTACCCGCCCGAGTGGGCGCACGCCTCACCGGAGCGGCTGCGGCAGCTCGGCGTCTCGAAGACGATGACGCTGACCTCGACCTACGACCACCGGGTGATCCAGGGCGCCGAGTCCGGCGCCTTCCTGCGTCGGATCGAAGCGCTGCTCGAAGGCGAGGACGACTTCTACGAGTCGGTCGCCGGCGATCTCGGCATCGACGCGGCGCCGCTCGCCGCCGCCCACCCGGCCTCCGCCTCGGCGCCGCCGCTCGGCGCCGCGCCGCCGCCTTCGGCGCCCGGCGCCCCGGACGAGGAGCTGCTCGGCGCCGTGCAGGCGGCGACCTCGCTGCTCAAGGGCTACCGCACCCACGGCCACCTCGCCGCGCGGCCAGACGATGCTGCGGTAGACCCAGGGGGCCTCGCCCCGCTCGGAAAAGAGCCGAAGGGCGACCCGGCGATCCAGCCCGAGAGCCTCAACCTGACGCCGGAGCTGATGGCCCGGGTGCCGGCCTCGATCCTGCGCATCGGCGTACCCGGCGAGACCCTGCTTGACGTCCTGCCGCGAATGCGCGAGGCCTACTGCGGCTCGATCGCCTACCAGTTCGAGCACCTCTCCTCGCACCAGCAGCGGACCTGGCTGCGCGAGATGGTCGAGACCGGCGCCCACCGCCAACCGCTCGACGACGAGGAGAAGCGCCGCCTGCTCGGCCGCCTGATCGACGTCTTCGAGTTCGAGCGCTTCGTCGAGAAAGCGTATTTGGGCCAGAAGATCTTCACGATCGAGGGCCTCGACGCGATCGTGCCGATGCTTGACGAGCTGGTCACCCTCGCCGGCCGCGCCGGCGCCGAGGAGGTCGCCTTCGGCATGGCCCACCGTGGCCGCCTCGCCGTCCTTGCCCACAACCTGGGCCGCTCGGTCGAGTCGATCCTCGCCGAGTTCGAGGGCGCCAAGCAGATCGAGATGGTCAAGGCCGTCGCGGCGATTCCCCACGGCGGCACCGGCGACGTCAAGTACCACTACGGCCACCAGGGGATCTACGAGACCCACGAGGGGGAGAAGATCGCCGTGCGGCTCTTCCCCAACCCGAGCCACCTCGAGTTCGTCGACCCGGTGGTCGAGGGGGCGACCCGCTTCCTGCAGTCCGAGATCGACGGAGCGAAGCTCGAGCACAGGCCGAAGTACGCGGTGCCGGTGCTGCTCCACGGCGACGCCGCCTTCCCGGGCCAGGGAGTCGTCGCCGAGACGCTAAACCTGCAGGCACTGCGCGGCTACACGACCGGCGGCACGATCCACATCATCCAGGACAACCAGGTGGGCTTCACGACCGACCCCGAGGACGCCCGCTCCACCCCCTACGCCGCCGACATGGCGAAGGGGTTCAACGTCCCGATCGTCCACGTCAACGCCGACGACGTCGAGGCCTGCTCTGCGGCGATCCGGCTGGCGATGGCCTACCGCGAGCGCTGGGGCCGCGACATCGTCATCGACGTGATCGGCTACCGCCGCTTCGGCCACAACGAGACCGACGAGCCCGCCTACACCCAGCCGGCGATCGCCGCCAAGATCAAGGCCCACCCACCGGTCTCCGAGATCTACGCCGAGAAGCTGATCGAGGACGGGACGATCGCCCGCGAGGAGGTCGAGCGGGCGCGCCAAGAGCGCCATGAGGAGATGTCGGCCTCGCTGAAGGACCTGCGCAGGAAGATGGAGTTGGGCGAGTACGAAGACCCGACCGTGACCACCTCGAGCACCGGCGAACTCGACCGCAGCGCCAGCCCGCCGGTCGAGACGACAGTCCCGGTGGAGAAGCTGACCGAGCTGAACGAGGCGCTGCTCGAGGTCCCGGAGAGCTTCACGATCCACCGCAAGCTGCGCAAACCGCTCGGCAACCGGGGCCAGGCGCTGGCCGAGGGTGGGATCGAGTTCGGCCACGCCGAGGCGCTTGCCTTCTCCTCGCTGCTGACCGAGGGCGTCCACATCCGCCTCACCGGCCAGGACACCGAGCGCGGCACGTTCTCGCACCGGCACGACGTCCTCCACGACGTGAACACCGGCCTGCCCTACTGTCCGATGCAGAACCTCGACGACGCCAAAGCCCCCTTCGAGCTCTACAACAGCCCGCTCTCGGAGATCGCCTGCCTCGGCTTCGAGTACGGCTACTCGGCGGCGACCCCGGACGCGCTGGTCCTCTGGGAGGCCCAGTTCGGCGATTTCGGCAACGCCGGCCAGGTGATCATCGACAGCTTCATCGTCTCGGGCGAGGCGAAGTGGGGGCAGACGAGCCGCCTCACCCTGCTGCTGCCACATGGGTACGAGGGCTCGGGCCCCGAGCACTCGAGCGCCCGCATCGAGCGCTTCATGGCGCTGGCGGCAGAGGGCAACATCCGCATCGCGAATCCCAGCAGCGCCGCCCAGTACTTCCACCTGCTGCGCCGCCAGGCGTTGATCCGCAAGCCGCGGCCGCTGATCGTCTTCACGCCCAAGGGGCTGCTGCGACTCGACCGCGCCTCGGCCACCGCCGACGAGTTGACCAGCGGCCATTTCCACTTCATCCTCGACGACCCCGCCGCGACCGAGCGCCGCGAGAAGGTCGAGCGGCTCGTGCTCTGCACCGGCAAGGTCTACTGGGACATGGACGCCAGCGAGCGGCGCGAGACGGCCGAGAACGTGGCGATCGCCCGGGTCGAGCTGCTCTACCCGTTCGCCAAGGAGCAACTGAGCGAACTGATCGCCTCCTATCCCAACCTGAAGGAGATCGTCTGGGCGCAGGAGGAGCCGCGCAACATGGGCTGCTGGAAGGTGATGTCGCGCCGCCTCCCCGACCTGATGCCCGAGGGCATCGAGCTCGGCTACGTCGGCCGCCCGACCCGCGCCAGCCCGGGCGAGGGCTACTCGATCGCCCACGCGCGCGAGCAGGAGCGGATCGTGCTCACCGCGCTCACCCCCGGCGCCTGATGCGCAAGCCGGTTCCCGGGCCGCTTTTCGCCCGGGTGAAGGTGCTCTCCTACATCGAGCTGGCGATCTTCACGGCGCTGATCGTGTTTTGGCTCGTGCCGGGGTTCGAAACCGAGACGATGATCTTTGGATGGGCGCACGGGTTGGGATTCGTGGCGCTGTGCATAGTCATCTGGATCGCCTGCATCAGGCGCGAGGCTCCCTACACCCTGCTCGCCGCGACCCTGACCCCGGTCGGTCCGGTGGGCAGCGTGATCGGGATCGAGTTGATCGAACGGCGTGGCTGGGGCATCCGGAATTCGCCGCAAAAAGTCGCGGAAAACTCCGTAGATACGCTCAAGATGCCTTGACCTAGCGGCCCGCAAGCGCTATAGGTAACAGTTGACTGTTTCCATCGGGCAGTCCCGTCCGAGGAGGCAGGCGCGCGTCGGCATCCCTCCCTGGCTACCGACGCATTGGTGCAGTGAGGGTCGCGCGGACCCCCTGCCTCCCGCGACCCTCC
>DAIRWC010000140.1:0-4962 GCA_036802505.1 Solirubrobacterales bacterium | reverse complement strand
CAGCCGGCCTCGGCGAGGGCGCGCAGGTTGGCCTCGTGGTCGATCCGGTGGGGGAGGACGTAGGCGTCGGCAGGGCCGTGGCGCTGCAACACGACCGCGTGGCGTGCGGCGACGGCGGCGATCTCCGTCCCGCCCGGGCCGGCGGCGCCGCTGCCGAGGATGACCGCGAGGCGTCCCACAGGCCGATCCTATTTGCCTATCGTGGGCCTATGACCGACCGTCCCTCGGGCAGGGAGGAGACCGACGACCAGCGCCTCGATCGCAACCTCGGCGAGCTGCTCCAGGAGTTGCGGGTGGCGCTGCCGGGCGTGCAGGTCCTCTTCGCCTTCCTGCTCGCCGTCCCCTTCCAGCGGAACTTCACCATGATCACCCCGTTTCAGGAAAAGGTCTACTTCGCGACCTTGCTCTGCACCGCGATCTCGGCCGCGCTGCTGATCTCGCCGACCGCCTACCACCGGCTCACCTTCCATCTGCAGCAGAAGAGGGAGCTGGTGTTCGTCTCCAACCGGCTCTCGATCGCCGGCCTCTGCTTTCTGGCGCTGGCGATGACCGGCGCGATCATGCTGATCACCGACGTCCTCTTCGGCGGAGTCGCCACCGCGGTCTTCGGTGTCGCCGCCGCCTCGATGTTCGTCCTGCTCTGGGGGGTGCTGCCGCTGCGGCAGCGCTTCAGGCTGGCGCGGAGCGAGCAGGACGGCTCAACATAGGGACGCCTGTTCTCCGTCGGCGCGTTGGCCCCACAGCCCGACCATCTCCTCGGCAAGCCTTTCGACCATGGCGGCATCGGACGAATTCGAGAAGAGCATTTCGAGGTCGAACTCCCAGACGAGGATCTTCACGTCGAGGGAGATCGGCAGGTCCTCGTCGACCCCCTCGCCGAGGATCTCGTAGGCCTCGCGCAGGACCGCGACGTTGGTGGCCTTGTCGGCGGCGAAGATCGCCTGCGCGTCCGGTCCGGCCGCGGCCACCCTCTCGCGATGCTCCTGCTTGCGCGCCTCGTAGTCGGGGATCGTCGAGTCTTCGGTCAGGGCTTGGACGAGCTCGACGACCCGATCGCCGAAGCGGCTACGCAGCGACTCGGGGGCGACCTCGGCATGCTCGGCGACGTCGTGCAGCAGGCTGGCGGCGAGCATCTCGTCAGAGTAGTTCTGCACCGCCAGCAGCTCGCCGACGGCGAGCAGATGCTCGATGAAGGGGATCTCGTCGCAACCGGTTTGGCGAAACTGGCCCGCGTGGGTGCGGCGCGCTACCGAGAGGGCGCCTCGGACCAGCGCAGAGCGCTCAGCCCTGGAGTCGATCCGACTGGAAGTGAAGGACATCCCGGGGTGCAGCGTAACGGACCGAACGAGAAAAGTACTCCATTCGTACCGAAACGGAGACGGATAGTTTAGCCAGGCGCGGGAATCGGGCTCGGTGCCAGCGCCCGCACATCCAGCTCAGCCCCCTCGACGGCCAGCTCGACGGCCTCTGGAGCACCCCCCGCGGCCACCCAGCGCTCCCGGGCTTCCGCCCCGAGCAGGTCGAGGCGCTCGTCGGAATGCAGCGGGTCGTGGTGGAAGAGGGCGGTCCGGCCGGCGCCGGTGCGGCGGGCGAAGCTGAGCGCGTGTGAGATCGAGGAGTGTCCCCAGCCGAGGTGCTCTGGGTACTCGGAGTCGGCGTACTGGCCGTCGTGGATCAGCAGCGAGGCGTCGCGGGCGAGGCCGAAGCCGGAGATCCACTCCTCCTCGAGCGTGTCGAGGTCGGCGCCGAGCGCGGGCTCGTGATCGGGGATGTAGGCGAGCGAGTCGGGGCCGTCGTCGATCCGGTAGCCGAGCGTCGGGCCGCGGTGGGAGACCGAGGCGGCGCGGATCCGCGCCGGGCCGATCTCCCACTCGGTCTCCGGCGTGCTGCGGAAGGAGACGTCGCAGGGCAGCTCGCGCACCTCGACCGGGCTGAGCGGCGCCGAGATGTAGCGGGCGATGCGGTCGCGCAGCGAGGCCTCCGGCGAGGCGGGCCCCCAGATCACGATCTCGGTCTGCGGCCGGAAGGCCGGGGCGAAGAAGACCAGGCCCTGGATGTGGTCGAGGTGCAGGTGGGTGAGCAGGATGTGCAGCCGGGTCGGCTCCTCGGGGAGCGCCAGGCCGAGGTTGCGGATGCCGGTGCCGGCGTCGAGCGCCAACAGCGAGCCGTCCGAAAGGGTGACGCCGACGCACGAGGTGTTGCCGCCATAGCGGATCGTCTCCGGCCCTGGGGAGGGGACCGAGCCTCGCGTGCCCCAGAGCTTGGCCTTCAACTCAGCCGCCCGTCCCGTTTTCGGCGGCGGGCCAGAAGACGGCGATCGCGCCGCGCGAGCCGTGCGCGGTCTGGATCGGGAAGGCGGAGGCCTCGACCTGGTGGCGGGTGCCGTCGATCGAGTGGATCTCGAAGTTGGCGTGGGCCGGGCGGTCGTCGCGGACGGCGGTGACAAGCGGCAGCTCGTCGTAGGGGATCGGCTCGCCGTCGCGACCAAAGGGTCCGAAAAGAGCGCCCCACTCTTCGGCCCCCACCGTGCCAAGCTCCTCCCACGATTTGCCGAGCAGCATCCCCGCCGCCTCGTTGTAGAAGACGAGCAGCCCACCCTCGTCGACCAGGAAGGCAGGCGTCGACAGGGCCGACATCAGATTGCGAGCAAGAATCAGCTCCAATGGCTTCTGGGACGCGGTTGGCACGAGAATCTCCTACCCTCGAACGCGAGTGTCTATAGCGGCTGTGACTTTCGTCACTTAGACAATTTACAGCGCCAGGGGGGCCGTTGGGCTGGGTCTGAGGCGTTTCAGTTTTTTGACATGGACGAGGACGAAGATTTCGATTTTGCGCGCCACTCGCGCGCATCTTTCTGTCTACGATAGCGCTAGCATGTACCGCATGGATTGGACAGACGGTCGTCTGCAGGAGCGGTTCGACTCGGTCGACCGCCGGTTCGATGAGGTCGACCGGCGCTTCGAGCAGGTCGACAAGCGCTTCGAGCAGGTCGACAAGCGCTTCGACAAGGTCGAAGGCGAGCTGAAGTGGCTCGGCGCGAAGATGGACACGAAGTTCGACGGCCTGCAGCGCACGCTGATGCTGACGGGCGGGGGAATCATCGCCACGCTGATCGCCGGCATCGTCAGCGTGGTCGCCACTCAGCTGTGAGCCTGTCTTAGGCGAGGCGAGCAGGAGCTCGCTCAGCTCCGGCTCAAGGTCGCGCAGCCGCTGCGGGTCGAGACACGTCGGGCTCTGCGGGGAAGAAGGCGAGCGCCGCGGCGATGCCGGCGCGGGCCTCGCCGAACGCCCCCAGCACCTCGGTGAGAGCGCCCATCAGCGCATCGTCGGAGCCGAAGCGATCGCCGTAAACTACAGCGATGCTTGGGGCGGTCCCGGCACCGGAAGTCGACCTGGAACCGACTCGACGTGGCCGCCAGTCGAGTAGAACTCACTTTCCTTGAACGAGCCGAGCCGCATGTACAGGGTCGCGATGGCCGTCAGCCGGCCGGTGGTCGCGGCGTGGGGGCGGCTTGAGGTCGAAGGGCTGGAGAACCTGCCGGCGAGTGGGCCGGCGCTCGTCGTCGGCAACCACGACAGCCACTGGGACCCGGTGGCGGTCGGGGTGGCGGCGATCCGGCGTCGTCAGATCAAGGCGCTGGCGAAATCGACGCTTTGGGACGTGCGCGGGCTGGCTCCGGTCCTCAACGGCATGGGGCAGATTCCGATCGAGCGTGGGGCCGGAGATGTCGGGGCGTTGTCGCGGGCGATCGAGGAGCTGCGCGCGGGCGCCTGCATCGGCGTCTTCCCCGAAGGCACCCGCTCGCGCGGGAAGGTGTTGCGGGCGCGCAGCGGCGTCGGCCGCCTTGCGCTCGAAGTCCCCGAGGCGAAGCTCGTCTGCGTCGCGGTCGAGGGCACCTCGGACCTGACGGGCTTCCCCAGGCGTCCGCGGTTGCGAGTCCGCTTCTTCGAGCCCCGGGGCGGGCAAGCGCGGCCCGACGAGGAGCCGGGAGAGATCGCCGTGCGGCTCGTCGAGGAGATCCGCGAGATGGTTCCGCCCTCGATCTCCTTCCGCAAGCGCGCGTAGCCCTAGGCTGCTTCGCCTGAATCGACCGGCGCGACGAAGGTCCGCTTGCCCACCCGCACGCCGAGCGCCCTCGTCCGCGACAGATCCAGCGCGGCGCTGAGCACGGCGTCGGAGTCGTCGCCCCAGCGGTAGCGGAAGGAGCCGGCCGATTGCTGGACGCCGTTCGCCCCGCGTACGAAGACGCGGCAGAGGGTGCCCGAAGGCGCCCCCTTCACGTACATATGGATCTCGGTGCCGTAGGCGTGTGGTTCGAGGCTTGCGTTGATCTGCAGCCCCGGCGGCAGCGAGCGAAAGGCGACGTGCTGCTCTGGCGTGCCGCTGGGCCCGCCCGGCAGCACGAAGATCGCCAGGGCAGCCGCGGCTACCGCCGCGGTCACGCCGCCGAAGGCCAGGCCAAGGCGCAGCCGGCGTCGCCGGCCCTTGCGCCTCTCCGCGCGGATCGTCGCCACTACCTGGTCGGCGAGCGAGGGCGGGGGGGCAGGTGCCGTGTCGAAGTGCTCGGGGTCGGCCAACGGCAGCAACCGCGCCACGCCGGCGAGCGCTTCCAGCTCGCCACGGCACTCGGGGCAGCCCTCCAGGTGCGCCTCGAGCGTCGCGCGCTCCTCATTCGGCAGCTGGCCGAGCGCGAGCGCGCCCAGCGACTCGCGCCATTCGCGGCATCGCTCAGTCGTCATAGCCGATCTCCTCCAGCGCGACCCGCAGCGCCCGCAGGCCGTAGTAGACGCGGCTCTTCACGGTTCCCTCGGGCACGCCGAGTTCCTCGGCAACCTCGGCGTAGGGGCGTCCGCGGTAGTAGGTCTCGACCAGGACGCGACGGTGCTGATCGCCGATCCGCCGCATCGCCTCCTCGACCTGCCAGGAGAGCAGCGCCTCCTCGAAGGGCTCGACCGTGGGCT
>DAIRWC010000139.1:0-4964 GCA_036802505.1 Solirubrobacterales bacterium | reverse complement strand
CACCTGGCTCTTCTCGACCAGCGGCGGCACCGACCTCTGCACCGCTTTCGTCGGCGGCACGCCGCTGCTGCCGGTCTACCGCGGCGAGCTGCAGGCGCGGGCGCTCGGCGCCGCCGTGGAGGCCTGGGACGAGGGCGGCAACTCGGTGATCGACGAGGTCGGCGAGCTGGTCGTCACCGAGCCGATGCCCTCGATGCCGGTCTACTTCTGGGGCGACCCCGACGGCAGTCGCTACTACGACAGCTACTTCTCGATGTACCCGGGCATCTGGCGGCACGGCGACTGGATCGAGCTCACCCCACGCGGCACGGCGATCATCTACGGCCGCTCCGACTCGACCATCAACCGCTCCGGCATCCGCATGGGGACGAGCGAGATCTACCGCGCCGTGCTCGGCATCGACGCGATCGTCGACGCGCTGGTCGTCGACATCCCCCGCCCCGGGACCGAGGGCTGGATGCCGCTCTTCGTCGTCCTCCGCGAGGGCACCGAGCTGGACGACGATCTGCGCCGCGAGATCGCCCGGCGCGTTCGCGAGCACTGCTCGCCGCGCCACGTCCCCGACGAGGTCTTCCCGATCGCCGAGGTCCCGCGCACGCTCAGCGGCAAGGTGCTCGAGGTGCCGGTCAAGCGGATCCTGATGGGCACGCCGCCCGAGCAGGCCGCCAGCCGCGACTCGCTCGCCAACCCGGCCGCGCTCGACTGGTTCGTCGAGCTGGCCGGCAGCCTCGATTAAGCCGGCGTCACCGGGTTGCGGCGCTCGGCGAAGGAGCGATCCTTGCTCGCCGCCATCGCGAAGCGGCGCACGATCTCGGCCCGCAGGTCCTCGGGCTGGACCACCGCATCGACGACCATCTCCGAGGCGAGGTGGAGGATGTCGATGTCGGCCGCGTACTCCTCGCGTTTGCGGACGACGAACTCGGCTCGCTCGGCCTCGTCCTCGATCGCCTGGATCTGGTTGTAGAAGACGGCATTGATCGCCGCCTCGGGGCCCATTACCGCGATCGAGGCGCTGGGCAGGGCGATGCAGCAGTCGGGCTCGAAGGCCGGTCCGGCCATCGCGTAGAGGCCGGCGCCGTAAGCCTTGCGGATCACCACCGAGAGCTTGGGCACCGTCGCCTCGGAGACGGCGCTGATCATCTTCGCCCCGTGGCGGATGATCCCCTGGCGCTCGACCGCGGTGCCGATCATGAAGCCGGGGACGTCGGCGAGGAAGAGCAGCGGCACGTTGAAGGCGTTGCAGGTCTGGATGAAGCGCGCGGCCTTGTCGGCCGAGTCGACGAAGAGCACGCCGCCTTTCTGGCGCGGCTGGTTGGCGACGACGCCGACGACGCGGCCGTCGAGCCGCCCGTAGCCGACGATCAGCTCTTTGGCCCAACGCTTGTGGACTTCGAGGAAGGAGCCGGCGTCGAGCAGGACGTCGAGCACCTCGCGCATGTCGAAGGGCTGATTCTCGTCGGCGGGGACGATCTCCCCAATCGGCGCCTCGGAGGACGGTGCGACCGGCTCAACCGACGGCGGCTCCTCGCGCCAGCTGCCCGGCATGTAGGAGAGATACTGCTTGGCGAGGTCGATCGCCTCCTCGTCGCTCTTGACCAGGAAGTGGCCGCAGCCGGAGACGCCGGTGTGCATCTTCGCCCCGCCCATCTCCTCCAGCGTCACCTTCTCGCCGATCACCATCTCGGCCATCCGCGGCGACCCCAGATACATCGAGGCGTTGCCCTCGCGCATGATCACCACGTCGCAGAAGGCGGGGATGTAGGCCCCACCGGCGGCGCTCGGCCCGAACAGCAGGCAGACCTGCGGCACCTGGCCCGAGAGCCGCACCTCGTTGTGGAAGATGCGACCGGCGCCGCGGCGGCCGGGGAACATCTGCACCTGATCGGTGATCCGCGCCCCCGCCGAGTCGACCAGGTAGACCATCGGCAGCTGCAACGAGAGCGCCCGTTCCTGGATGCGAAGGATCTTCTCGACCGTCTTCGGCCCCCACGAGCCCGCCTTGACGGTCGGGTCGTTGGCCATCAGCGCGACCCGCCGGCCGTCGATCGTGGCCAGGCCGGTGACGACGCCGTCGGCACCGAGCCCCTCCTCGTTCCAGTTGGCCAGCAGCGCCTCCTCGGCGAAAGAGCCCGCGTCGACGAGGCGCTCGACCCGCTCGCGCACCGGCAGCTTGCCCTGCTCGGCGGTCTTCTCGTGGTGGCGCCGCGGCCCACCAGCGAGCGCTGCCTCCAGTGCCTTGGCGAACTCAGTCATGGCGGGGAGCCTATTCGGACGGGGCGGGATGCCAGTCGACGGGCCCGGCGACGAGCACGTGCGCTCCGAGCGTGCGGCCGAGCGTCTCCTGCGCCGCGCGCGAGGCCTCGATCAGCCGCGACAGGTCGATCCCGGTCTCGATCCCCATCTCGTGCAGCATCGAGACCAGGTCCTCGGTGGAGATGTTGCCGGTTGCGCCCGGCGGCACCGGGCAGCCGCCGAGCTCGCCGAAGCTCGACTCGAAGGAGTCGACGCCCTGCTCCAGCGCGGCCAGCACATTGGCGAGGCCCTGACCGCGCGTGTTGTGGAAGTGCGCGGTCAGCTCGACCCCATCGAGCCGTTCCCGCGCCGCGGCGAAGAACTCGCCGACCTGCACCGGGTTGGCCATCCCGGTCGTGTCGCCAAAGCCGATCTCCTCGCAGCCGGCGGCGCCGAGCCGCTCGGCGATCGCGAAGACCCGCTCCGGCGGCACCTCGCCCTCATACGGGCAGCCGAAGGAGGTCGAGATCACTCCCTCGCACCGCAACCCCGCCCCCCCCGCGCTCGCCAACGTCCGCTCCAATCCGGCAAGCGACTCCTCGATCGTGCGGTTGACGTTCTTGCGGTTGTGGGTCTCCGAGGCGGAGACGAAGACGTCGATCTCGTCGAAGCGCTCGCGCAGGCCCAGCGCCCGCTCCAGCCCACGCTCGTTGGGGATCAGGACCGAGAAGGAGACACCTTCGCGCCGCTGCACCGCCGCCAGCACCTCCTCGGCGTCAGACAGCTGCGGGATCACGTCGGGCCGCACGAACGAGGTCACCTCGATCCGGTTCAACCCCGAGGCCGAGAGCAGGTCGATCAGCCGCACCTTCTCGGCGGTGGGAATCGTCTCCGGCTCGTTCTGGAACCCGTCGCGAGGCCCGACCTCGCGAATGCGGACGTTGCTCGGGAGTCCCGTCACACCCCAAGCTTAGGCGGCGAGCCGCCTCAAGCGGTTGACGACCGCAACCAGCGTAAGGCGCACGTAGCCCGCCTCGAATCGAATCTGTGCGTGGGTGAAGCGAAGCGGCGTAAAGCCCGCGGCGAGATGGGCCTGATCGCGCAGGCGGTCCTTCGCCTGTTGGCCCGGGGTGCGGTGGTAGCGCAGACCATCGGTCTCGACGACGAGCTTCAGATCAGGCCAGAAGAAATCAACCCTGAAGCCGTTGAGGCGCTGCTGGGTGAGCGGAATCGGCAGACCCGCCTCGGACACCAAGTGCAGGAACAGCCGCTCCAACTCCGAGTCGGTGAGACGGAAGGCGCGCTCGCTCAGCAGCTCGCGCAGTCGCCCGACTCCCCGCTTGCCGGGATGCGGCGTGAGGGCGTCGAGCAGTGCCTCGGGGTCGATCAAGCTGAGCCGGTCGGCCTCGTTCACCGCGCGCTCGAGGTCCCTTCGGTCGATATGCGACGCAATGTCGATCAGCGTGCGGACCAGCGAGGTCACCGGGACGCCGTTCCGCACCACGACTTCGGCACTCCGCAAGTTAGGGCGCCGATAGACGAGCACCCTGCCATGCCGACGCAGCGTGGAAACCGGAACCGATACCTCGATCGCACCCCGACGCTCGCGCTCGACCCCCCAGAGGGCGGCGGCGCTTCCGTAGCTGAGTGCCGCCCCAGGGCCACAACCAAGAACCGCTGCCATCCATCGCCCATGGCGACCGAGCTCCGGGCGGCCGACGGCATAGACGCCGCGCTCGACCCGGTGCAATCGCCCTTTCTCGATCCGGTGCTGGATTGCCTGCGCGCTCAATCCACGCTCGAGCAGCTGCCTCCGCGCCACAACCCCGTGCTGCACAGCGGCCAATCGCCAGACCTCCCGCCCCAACTTATGTCGTGTTGATGACCCCATAGGGTCATAAAGGCGACAGAAGCAGAGATTCTCCCCCCTCGGGGGGGTCAGACCATGCCGAGGCCGCCGCTTACGCCCAGGGTCTCGCCCGTTACGTAGCTGGCGTCATCCGAAGCCAGGAAGGCGACTGCGGCGGCCACCTCGTCGGGCTGGCCGAGGCGCTTCATCTGCGTGCCCTCTTTCATGTTCTCAATCAATTTCTCGCCGATCTCGCCGAACTCCGCGGCGCCCATCAGCAGCGGCGTCTCGATCGGCCCGGGGGCGATCGAGTTGGCGGTGATCCCGTAACGGGCGTTCTCGCGCGCGATCACCTTCATGAAGGAGATGACGCCGCCCTTTGCCGCCGAGTAGACGGCCGAGCCCTTCGAGCCGACCCGGCCCGCCTCCGAGGAGATGCTGACGATGCGGCCGTAACCGGCCTGCTGCATCCCCGGCAGCGCGGCGTGGGTGCAGTTGAGGACGCCGCCGAGGTTGACGGCGAGCACCTTCTGCCACTGCTCGGGGGTGGTGTAGGTGAAGAAGCCGAACTCGTCGGTGCCGGCGTTGTTGATGAGGATGTCGAGGACCCCGATCTCCTCCACCGCCGCCCTCGCCGACTCGAGATCGGTCACGTCGAGCGCCAGCGCGTGGCCGTTGACCTCGCCGGCGATGCGCTCGGCGCCCTCGCTGTCGATGTCGCCGACCCAGACCTCGGCGCCCTCGGCGGCGAGCCGCGCCGCGATCGCCGCGCCGATCCCGCTGGCGCCGCCGGTAACCAGCGCTTTGCGTCCCTCCAGCCTCATAGGCCGGTGAGCATAGGGCCTATCCCGTTGGGGGGCGTACCCCTGGGACGGTTCAGGAC
>DAIRWC010000138.1:624-5030 GCA_036802505.1 Solirubrobacterales bacterium | reverse complement strand
CTCGACAAGGTGCTGGGCGAGGCGATCGGGCGAGCTTGGGCGATCGGCGCCGGCCCCGGCGCAAAGCGCCTGGTGATCGACATCGACTCCTTCATTGGCGAGGCCTACGGCCGCCTCAAGCAGGGCGCCTCCTTCGGCTACACAGGGGTGCGCGGCTACCACCCGCTGCTCGCCACCCGGGCGGGCACTGGCGAGGTCCTGCATGCCCGAGCGCGCAAAGGCGCGGCCAACTCGGGGCGCGGCGCGCTTCGCTTCTGCGAAGAGCTGATCGCCCGGGTGCGCAGAGCCGGTGCCGCCGGGGAGATCCTGATCCGCGCCGACTCGGCCTTCCACTCGAACAAGGTGATCGCCTACCTGGAGGCCAAGGGCTGCCTCTACTCGATCGCGGTCAAGCAGCACAAGCCCATCGCAGAGCGGATTGCGTCGATTCCGGAGGACGCCTGGCACCCGGTCCCTGACTACCCCGAGACGGGGATCTGCGAGCTGGCCGAGACCACCTACGGCGGGCGCCGGCTGATCGTCCGCCGCGTCCACCTGCACGCCCAGGAGGAGCAGACCGAGCTGTTCGCCTACTGGCGCCACTTCGCCTTCCTCACCAACAGAGAGGAGGACATGCACACGGTCGATGCCGAGCATCGCCAGCACGCCGAGGTCGAGCTGGCGATCCGCGACCTGAAGGACCAGGCCCTCGCGCACTTCCCCTCCGGGAGCTTTGCCGCCAATGCCGCCTGGACGGTGATCGCCTGCCTGGCCCACAACATGGTGCGCTGGGCCGGGCAGCTCGGCCTGGAGGATGAGACCTGGCGCGCGGCGCGGACGATCCGCCGCTGGCTGATCGCGCTGCCGGGCCGGCTCACCCGCACCGCCCGGCGCACCACCTTGCACCTGCCGGCCCGCTGGCCCTGGCAAGAGGCCTTCATCGAGGCCCTCACCAGGATCAGGGCGCTGCCGGCTGCGGCCTGATCCTCCCCTCGCCCGCTTCACCCATCGGCCGGCCCCCGGTCGTCTCGGCCTGCTCGTTTCTCGGTCATCGGCCACCGGCGGACGGTCTACTGCGCTTCGCCGCCGCCTGACACACCTTCGAGTCCGCGGTTTTCGCCGTTCACACGGTCGCCAGCGGCGATTGGCCTATCTGTGAGGTGAATCGGTGGATTGAGGCTTAATACCGATCTGGAGACTCTGGTGCTATCTTCGGACCCGCAGGGATCGGTGCGCCGCTCTTAACGGCGTCATAGAGTCTTCGGGCTCGCCGATCCCTCTTTTTGTCTAGCCGACGCGGCGGATTGTCTTGATCAACCGCTGCTGCCGTCCGCGGCGGAATTCGTAGCAGAGCGCCTGTATCTGCGCGATATATGGAGCCAACTCCGGTCGCTGGCCGGCATCTGCCAGATGCGGCCCCAGATAGACGACAAGGTCGGCCGCCTGAAGACCGGGGCTGATGGAACTGGCTGTGAAGTTCGGAACCTGGGTAAACCGCTTTGCCCAATCACCGCGCGCTCTGAATAGATAGTTGCTGATCGCACAGGCCGTCGCCTCGTCCTCACGATGATGCCTCTGGTCAAAGGTCAGTGCGCCCCGCCGGTTCGGAGCCTCCTTCCGCATCAGGGCTCGCATGTCGAATAGCAGCTGCTTGTACGGCTTCGACAAGACCTCCGGGTCGGGGTTACGCAATAGCGAGAGCGCTGAATCGGAGGTCCAGATCAGAAATACCTTCCCTTTATGTCTCCTGATCGCGGCGAATGTGCGCTCCGTCGCACTCAAAAGGCTCGAATGGCCTGCGCCCTCTCGCTTTCGGAAGGCGCTCTTGGCGAAGCAGGAATTTCCCTTCAGCTCTGAATCGCTGAGTTCCGTTGCCCCCAGGATGTCGCGCTTGATCGCGAAAACTTCCCGACAAAAGGAGTTGTAGCGAGGCTCGGGGATCATCACTCCGCCGAGAGCGCCGATCTCTCTGTCGCCAATCGTCTGCCACGACTCGTCCACGAAGAACAACACCGAAACCGTCCCCTCCCGTGTTCTTGTTTAGGAACTACATATTACCTATTAGCCACCACGTCACCGCCAACCCCGCCGCGAACCCGCCGCCCCCGCCGCCCGCACGATGAGGTCGGCGTCGATCGGGTCGGCGCCCTCGTTGACCATCTCCTGGAGGCCGTGTTGGCGCTCGGCATGGGGCCGGCGGACGAGGATCAGCTCGCCCAGCCTGCCGTCGGAGTCGGTCGGCTCGCCGTCGTGGCAGCAGCGGCGCAGGGCGTGGACGGTGCGGGCCAGCACGTCGTCGGCGGACATGCCGGTCTGCTCGGCGACGACCTCGGGGGGCTGCTTGCGGCGGATGACGCGGTCGACCAGCTCGGCGTCGACACCATCCAGCGCCGCGATTCGCTCGCGGAGGCGACGCTTGGAGTCGTTGCTCCTCGCGTGGCGGGCGTAGTCGACGAAGGCCCGCACCTCGCCGAAGGGAACGATGCGGATGACGAACAGCGACGCCGCCCAGACCAGGAGCGCCGCGACCTCGCCGGCGACCCCCAGCAGGGTGCTGGGAAAGAGCAGATGCGAGATGCCCCAGGCCGCCAGGGTCAGCGCGGCGAGCGCGGCGAGCTTGGCGTATTCGAGCGGCAGCGGGTGGGCGCGCTGGCCGATCGCCATCATGGTCACGGTCGCCACCCCCCAGGCGACGATCGCCGCGGCCGGCGCGCCGGCCGCGCCCAGCACCGGGATCAGCATCGCCGCGGCCGCCGCGAAGATCCCCGCCGCGAAGGTGGAGAGGACGATCAGCCAGCGGAGTTTCTTGTCCGCGCGGGCGGTGCGGTAGGCGAAGACGAACCAGCCGTGGCCGGCGACGCTGACGGTGGTGATCGGGACCAACGCCGCGGCGTCGCCGAAGCCGCTGCCGGCCAGCAGGACGAGTTGGTCGGCGAGCACCGACACGGTGAGGATCAGGGCGCTGACGAAGACCGCGTAGTAGGTGAGCAGGCGAGCGGTGTACTCGCCCCCCTCGTCGAGCTTGTCGACCGCGGCCTGGGTCAGGTCGTGCCGCATCGGCCCCCACGATTGCTGGAAGACGCCGGTGCCGAAGGAGACCGGCATCGCGATTTTCCGCGCCACCCCGTAGAGGCCCGTCTGGGTGAGGCTGGAGAAGCCGGCGATGAAGAGGGTGTCGGCGAGCTGCAGGATCTGGAACGCGAGGATGATCGGCAGGAACTGGACCCCGCCGCGCATGATCTGCCAGGCCTCGCGCGGCGACACCGCCGGCTTGAGGTCATGCCGGATGAGGAAGAGCCCCAGCGCCCCCGAGACCAGGCCGGCGACGATCAGCCCGATCAGCACCGCTTCGACGCCGACGCCACTCGCCAGCAGCGGGATCGCGATCGCGATCCCGCCGACCGCGTAGACCAGCGTCACCGCCGAGTAGGCGACCGAGCGCAGCTGCATGCGCAGCATGTACTGGCCGAACCGGCTGATCGAGGCGGCGACCCCCGCGCCCGCCGCGAGCAGGACCAGCGAGCCGGCGTCCGGCGCGCCGAACAGCCCCGCCACCGTCCCCCGCAGGGCCCAGACGACGAGCAGGACCACCGCCCCGGAGGCGACGATCATGGCGAAGCCGGTGCTGGTCACCACCGCCGGGTCGGCCGAGACCACCGCGGCGACGTCCTCGTCGGCGATGTCGATTTCGCCATCGCCGGTCGTGCCGTAGGTGCGGCGCATCGTCCCGGGCAGGATCGTCAGGTTGGCCAGCAGGGTGACGATCGTCGAGACCGTGGTGAGGACGGCCATCTTGCCGAATTCGCTCGGGTCGAGATAGCGGGTGAAGACGGCGATGCTGACGATCGCGGCGCCGGCGGTCGAGAACGAGCCGGCGCCGTAGGCGGCCGCATGGCGGCCGATCCGCCCGGCGAAGCGGGTGCCGACGCCATGGCCGGCGGGGAAGAATTCCGGCGCCGCCTCGGGGGCGTCGGGCTCGCCCGCGCCGCCGGCCTCCGCCGGCAGGTCGAGAACGGCCTCGGCCTCGGCCTCCTCCACAACCTCGGCCTGCGACGCCTCGGGCATCCCCGGCCCCTACTCCCCCCGCCGCGCGACGGCAGCGTAGAAGCGCCCGACGTAGGCGCGCGGCGGCCGCGTCACCCGCGCGCCGCGCATCGTCCCGATCTCGACCCGGTCGAACCCGCCCTGGCGCAGCATGCGGCGCAGCGCCGGCGCCGAGAGCAGCCGCACGCGGCCATGGTTGTGCTGCCAGCCGGTCAGCCGGGTGACCGCGTCGGCGGCGCCGGCCGGCAGCAGGTGGACGACGGGGTCGCGCGTGAACGGCACGCGCACTTTCATGCTGCGGTTGAACGTGGCCACCATCGCCTCATCGACGGGACGCATCGACGACTTCACGAACTCTTTCATGCTCGCGAACACGCGATTGC
>DAIRWC010000138.1:0-614 GCA_036802505.1 Solirubrobacterales bacterium | reverse complement strand
ACCCGCCACAGCTCGGCGACCGCGCGCTGCATGTCCCGCTTCGAGGTCAGGTAGATGAAGGAGTTGTTGACGACGACGACGTCGAAGCTGGCGTCGGCGATGCCGTCGAGCGAGCGCATGTCCCCCACCTCGTAGGAGATCCCGTCACCGAGGCCGGTCTGCGCGGCAACCCGCTTGGCGAGCGCGGCGAACTCGGGTCGCATCTCCACCGCGGTGACCAGCGGCGCGTCGCGATCGAGCGAGAGGTAGGCGGCGAAGGCGCCGAAGCCGGCGCCGCAGTCGAGCACGCGGGCGCCGCGCAGCGAGGTGACGCCGCCGAGCTCACCGAGGTAGCGGCGCATCGCCCCGACCCGGGCGGGGACGAGGCTGGAGTTGGTCGCCAGCGTGCACTCGGCTTCGGGGGAGCCGGGGTCGAGTCCGCTGTCGGCGTAGTAGGAGCGCGCCGCGCGGGCGAAGGCCGGCGCGACCGCCTCGCTCCAGCGCGCGGCGGCGCCGTTGCCGTTCGACGGGCGCCCGTTGGCGCCGCGGCCGCCGACCGTAATCGCCCCCCCCGCTTCGATGTGCAGGGCGTAGCTCTCACGGGCCCCGTCGGGCTGCAGCAGCTCCAGCACCGC
>DAIRWC010000137.1:3893-5054 GCA_036802505.1 Solirubrobacterales bacterium | reverse complement strand
CCTTGGCGCGGCTCGCCTCGGCGCGCTCGGCGTCGGCGGCGCGGAAGCGCAGCGCGGTGTACGCGCGGGCGTAGGCGGCGGTCGGGGCGCTGAACCGCGCCAGCGGCGCCGGGGCGGTCTGCCGCATCAGCTCGGCGAAGCGCTCCGGGTCGTTGCCGAACTCGTGCCAGGCGAGCTGCCGGACGTAGGGCCCCAGCTCCTCGTCGAAGAACTCCTCCAGCTCGAGCGCGCGGCGCCGCTCCGCGACGTCCGCGGGATAGAGCGGCGGCTCGGGGTAGCGCTCCTCCAGCGCGGCGACGATCGCGGTCGAGTCGCCGATCCGCCGCCCGTCGATGCTGAGCACCGGGAAGGTGTAGTGGGCGCCGCGGGTGAGCCAGAGGGCCACGGCCATGTGGGCGCCGGGCACGGGCGAGCGGCGGCGATGCTCGACTCCCTTCCAGGCCAGCGCCCAGCGCGCCTTCTCGCTGTAGTGCGAGACGTCGATCTGCCAGAGAGTGGGGAGGGAGTCGCTCATCGGCTCGGGTTCCGCGTTGTGCCAGCATAGGGACCGATGACGCACCTGGATAACGCGGAAGTGGACGCGAGGCTGGCCGAGCACCCCGGCTGGGAGCGCAGTGGCGCCGCGATCAGCAAGAGCTTCAGCCGCAGCGACTTCGTCGGCTCGGTCAACTTCGTCCAGAGCCTGGTCGAGCCGGCCGAGGCGATGAACCACCACCCCGACCTGGAGATCTCCTGGGACACGGTCACCGTCTCCCTCTCCACCCACTCGGAGGGCGGCGTCACCGCCGCCGACTTCGAGCTGGCAGCAAAGATCGACGCGCTGGCCTGAGGTAACCCCCGTCGCTACCGTTGCGGGGTGGCCGACGGGCTGAAAATCGACGAGCGGCTCTCGATCCCGTTGGGGGAGATCGAGCTGCGCGCCAGCCGCTCCTCAGGGCCGGGTGGGCAACATGCCAACGTGACCGCCTCACGGGTGGAAGCGGTCTTCGACGTGCGCGCTTCGGGGGCGCTCGACGATGCGCAGCGCGCTCGCCTCGTCGGGCGCACCGGACCCGTCGTCACCGCGGTTGCCCAGGAGGCCCGCGGCCAGGCGCGCAACCGCGAGCTGGCGCTGCAGCGGCTGGCGGACGGCGCATCGATCAGCGCGGTGGCGCGGGAGAT
>DAIRWC010000137.1:0-3883 GCA_036802505.1 Solirubrobacterales bacterium | reverse complement strand
CCGAGCCGAGCGGCTCGCCGGCGCCGGCTGGAGAGCAAGCGCCAGGTCGGCGAGCGCAAGCGCGCCCGCCGCCGCCCCGCGACGGAAGACTGATTGGCAGACTGAAGAGATGGCGAAGCGCAGGCAGCGAAAGACGCGGCAAAAGGCCCCGAAGGTCGACTACAGCGATCCCGAGGGCAATGTCCTCACTCTGCGCCAGTCGCTCAGCGCGGGCACGATCGCCAAGCTCGGCGAAGGCCCGGCGACCGCGGCGACCACGCAGGAGGATGCCTGGCACCGCCGCTCCGAGCTGCTCTTCGAGCGTCTCGCGGTGCGCTGGGAGATCGCCGGCCTGCCTCTCGACGACCAGAAGATGCTGCTCGGCCGCTACCGGATGGCCGACGCCGCGACGCAGGAATGGGTCCGCCGCACGATCGCCGAGCACGTGGACAGGTTCATCCCGGAGCTTTCGGGGTAGGGTGACCTCGATGCTTGCCGACGCCAAAGCAACCAGCGGCTTCGCGGTCCCCGACACCGACGAGGCAAAGCGCTTCTACGGCGAGACCCTCGGCCTGGAGGTCGCCGTGTTCGACGAGGAGCACGGCGTCATGGCCCTGAAACTCAACGGCGGCGACGTCTTCCTCTATCGCAAAGCGGACTTCGTCCCCGCCACCTACACGATCCTCAACTTCGAGGTCGACGACATCGACGCCGCCGTCGACGGCTTGGCCGAGCGGGGCGTCGAGTTCGAGCGCTACGACGGCTTCGAGCAGGACGAGAAGGGCATCATGCACGGCCCCGGCCCGCACATCGCCTGGTTCAAAGACCCGGCTGGCAACATCCTGTCGGTCCTGCAGCAGCCCGAGTAGCAGCTGCGCCCGTCGACGTTGGGGATGCGGCCGATGGGCGCGGCTGGGTTCGAACCAGCGACCTCTCGCGTGTGAGGCGAGCGCTCTCCCGCTGAGCTACGCGCCCTGGGGTGGCGATCATACGACGGGGTCCGGGAATGTGACGGCTACGTTTGGGCGAAGCCGGGCGTTGATCCTCCGGTCGTAGGCGGTGCGGCCTCGCCGGCTGCGTCGGCACGCTCCAGGAAGGCGCGGCCGACGAAGGGGAAGACGAGGGTCGAGAGCATCGCGGCGCCGACCAGGCCGGCCGCGGTCGAGGTTTTCATGTGGCCGGTTTCGATCGCGATCGTCGTGATCGCGACGACGAGCGGCAGCTCGGTCGCCGAGTAGAAGGCGAGGGCGGCGCGCTGGCGTTTCTGCAACACGTCGCGGTAGAGCAGCATCGCGGGCGCGCCGCGCACGATCAGGAAGAGGCAGAAGAACATCAGCAACTTGAGCAGGGCGGTGACCGAGCCGAGCGCGTCGAGGTCGAAGGCGATGCCGCTGGTGACGAAGAAGAAGGGGACGAAGAAACCGAAGCCGACCGCGGTCAGCTTCGACTCGAACACGTGCAGCTCGTGACCCTTGAGCGCCAGCCGCACGATCATCCCGGCGACGAAGCCGCCGAGCAGGACGTCGAGGCCGAGCTTGCCCGCGAGCAGGACGAGGCCAAAGATGAGGACCACGGTCACCCGCACCGCAAGTTGGTTGCTCGCCTCGAAGGTCCGCTCCAGCGCCGGCCAGCCGCGCCAGGCGAGCCGCACCGAGACCATTGCGACGCCGATCGCGAGAACTACGAAGGCGATCAGGATCGCCGCCTCGTGCAGCGGGTGGTCGGTCGAGAGAAACAGCGTGACCAGCAGGATCGGGCCGAACTCCCCGGCGCCGCCGGCGGCCAACAGGTAGGCGCCGAAGCGGCTCTTCAGCTCGCCGCCGTCGCGGAGGATCGGGATCAGCGTGCCGATCGCCGTCGTCGCCATCGCCGAGCTGGTGTAGAGGGCGGAGACGACGAGCCCCGCCGCGGCGAGGCCCGCGCCGATCGCGTGGGCGAGCACGACCGAGAACACCCAGCCGAGGGCGCCGAGCCGCATCGGCTTGCCCCTGATCCGCTCGAAGTCGATCTCGTAGCCGGCGAAGAAGAAGAGCATGCCGAGGCCGAGGTTGGAGAAGAATTCGATGAAGCTGTCGGTGCCGGCGATGTCGAGCACCTGAGGGCCGACGAGGATCCCGAGCAGCAACTCGACGACGACCACCGGGGGAACGAAACGCCCCGGCACGGTCGAGACGGTCGCCGCCGCAACCGCCGCGGCGAGGACGATGACGAAGAAGGACTCGGTGTCGACGTGGAACAACGCGGGGAGACTCTATGGCCGCCGGCGGGTAGGATCGGGGACGGACCGTGCTAGGCGGGGAATCAGCGGTGCCTTGTAACCCGCAATCCGCTCTAGCGGGGCCGAATACCGTTCTGAGGGGCCGGCCTTCGGGGTCAGTGCGTCGCAGGCGGCGTTGACGGCCGGGTCCTGCGCGACGTGGGCACGTGAATCAGGTCAGGTCCGGAAGGAAGCAGCCTTAAGCGGATGCCGCGGGTGCCGCAGGTGAGCCCGACTCGAGCCAAATGCGACGGACACGCCCGGGGGCCTCGTTTCGAAGGCGGCTGCACGGTCCATTTTCAAGCTCTGGCGAGCCGCTCGGCGAGCCAGAGGTCGCAGAGCCAGTCCGACTGCTCGCCACCCTTGCGGACGATCTCGATCCCCTCCGGGCCGCCGGCAACCGTGACTTTCTTCCAGCGGGTCGAGTTGGGTATGTCCTTCAGCGCCGCGACCACGGTCTCCGGCGCGCCGTCGCCTGGACGCACCCGGCCGTCGCGCGACCTGGCGTTGAACTCCGGCGCGGGCGTGGCAAGGCTGACCTCGCTGGCGCCGCTTCGCTCCTCGCCGCCGAGCCGGATCGAGACCCGGCGGCCGTGGCGCTTGCCGCTGAGGACCAGGGCGCCGCTGACCTTCGGCCCGACCCGCCCGGTCGTCGCTTCGCGCGTCTCGATGCTGACCTTCGGCCGCTCGGTCACCTCGAGGCCGAGCGGCGCCATCGCCCGACCGACGTTGTCGTAGCCGCGGTCCATCTCGCCGCCGGGCGCGAGCGCCCGGATACCGCCCCAGAGCGCGACGATCACGATCAGCGGCGCGCCGATCAGCAGTGGCAGGAAGCTTTCCGTTAGATAGGTGGCGGGAACGGCGACGAAGATCAGCACCGTCACCACCATCCCCAGCCGCAGGCTGCGGCGCCCTGACTCCCACATCTCGCTGCGCGCCCTGAGCGCGTCGGCGCCGATCGGTGCCACGGCCATTGCCGCCCACAGGTCGGGCTCGGCCATCGTCATCGGGTTGTCGACCTCGCGTCCGCCCTCGGCGGCGGCTCGGGCGCTGCCCTGAGCGTCCGCGCCCGAGACCCGGCCGAGGTCGGCGCGCTGCAGGGCGAAGAGGATGACGAAGAAGACCGCGAGGACGCCGAAGATCAGCGCCAGCGTCGTCTTCGGGTTGGCTTCCCCCTGGCCGGTGGTGGTGGCGATGACGACGACGATCGCGGCGACGACGAAGACGCCGATGAGCCCGAACCGCGACGATCGCTTGAAGCCGCCCGACATGCGGCGGCAGCCTACCCCGCGCCTGTCTAGTCGATCAACCGCGACTCCATGCGGCTGATCGCGATCCGCCACATTACGAGGGCGAAGGCGACGAGGCCGGCGAAGCGGACGAGGTCGATCGCCTCGTAGCCGAAGGCCCCGCCACCGACCAGTTCGACCAGCTGTACGGCCCGTTCAAGCTGGCGATCCCGCCCGAGACCCTGGAGATGGCGCCAACTCTGGACTAGACGGCGGGTCTTCGACCCGCCTTATGAGAGGGAACTCCAAGTTCCCTCTCATCGGCAGGCGCTTCGCGCGTGCCTGCTCTCTTTCGGTGTGAGGATGGGATTGTTTTGGAAGAGTCCCCTCGCCACCCTTGTGGTGGTAGGGACAAAGT
>DAIRWC010000136.1:0-5066 GCA_036802505.1 Solirubrobacterales bacterium | reverse complement strand
GGTGTAGACCACGCCCAGCGTGTCGTCGACGTTGCGGAACGGTCGCACGCGGCTCAGGTAGTTGAGCGCGAAATAGACGATGACCGAGGCGACGACGCCGATGATGATCGCGCCCCAGCCGTTGACGAAACCGGCGCCGGGGGTGATCGCGACGAGGCCGACGATCATGCCGTTGACAGAGCCGATCAGGCTCGGCTTGCGGCCGGTCATGTAGTCGAGGGCGACCCAGACCAGGAAGGCGACGGCGGTGCAGATGTTGGTGTTGAGCACCGATGCCGAAGCGACTTCGCCGGCGCTGTACCAGTCGCCGCCGTTGAACCCGTTCCAGCCCATCCACAGCAGCCCGGCTCCGATCGCGACCATCGCCAGGTTGTTCGGCGCGTCGACCTCGCGATCGCGCTGCAGCCGCGGTCCGATCACAGCGGCGGCGATGAAGCCGGAGACGCCGGCGGCGAGGTGGATCACGTAACCGCCCGAGTAGTCGACGGCACCCTGCATCGCGAAGAAGCCACCGCCCCAGATCATGAAGGCGTTGATCGTGTAACAGAACAGCGTCCAAAGAGCGACGAACGGGATCCACGCTTTGAAGTTGAAGCGCCCGAGCACCGATCCGAGCATCAGCAGCGGCGTGATCGCCGCAAAGACAATCTGGAAATAGGCCAGCGTCGACATCGGGAAGAGGAATTCTTCTTCCGGCAGGTCGCCGATATGGGCCTGTTCGAGCAGGCTGTGGCTACTGAGGATCGACCCCGGCTTCCCCCACATGTTCCCGAAGAAGCCACTGGTCGCGCCGAAGATGTGGATCGGATCGCCGAACGCCATCTTGAAGCCGACGAGCACCCAGAGGATGAGCACGACCGCGAAGGCGACAAACGCCATCATCATCGAGTTCACCGACCAGCGTTTCTGCATCACTCCGCCATAGAGCACGACCAGGCCGGGGATGCTCATCAGGCCGACCAGCGTCGCGGCGGTGAGCTGCCATGAATTGGCGCCTTCGCTCAACCATTCCATAGAACCGATGTTTCCTTTCTTAGAATCGGGCCCCTGCCGGAGAGGGACCAAAGGCCCACCGGCACAACAGCACCCAACGGTTTTCGGATCGCTCAACCCTGCCGTGGCGAAGCCGGAGCCACCACGTACACCTGTCTAAAGATCGCTGCGGGATCTTCTCCCCAGTGTCGATGGCCGCCCCCGGAATGGGCGTTTATGCTGCCGCCCCATGCCACTGGAAGGACACTACGAACGACAGATGACCCCGCTGTACAAGCTCAGCTCGCGAGAGCTAAGGGCCGCCTACGGGATTCTCGCCGTGACGCTCATCGCCCTCCTGGCGATCGTCGTCTTGACTGTCGGCGACAGCCCCCGGCCGGGCCCCGCGCAGGGTTGCATCAGGTCGCGGGTCGCCGGCATCGTCGGTTCCGAAACGATCAGCGCCTGCGGCTCCGAAGCGGTTGCACTCTGCACCCGCGCGTCGGAATTCACCGGCGGCCGGGCCGAGACGGTCGTCGCCGACTGCAAGACCCAGGGCGTCAGGTTCTGAGCCACCCTGCGGGACGGCGCTGCTTCGGGCGCTACCGGTCCAGCGCCCGAAGCAGCGCCGCGAGTTCCTCGTCGACCTCGCCATCGAGCTTCAGGATCGCGTCGCCGTCGTAGGGCGTCGGGCCCTTGGTGACGATCGCCAGCTTGCCGCCGCCGGAGAGGGTCAGCTCGGGCAAGCCGGCTACCGGGTGGACGACCAGCGAGCTGCCGATGCAGAGCATCAGCTCGGCTTCCGCCGCGAGCGCGTGTGCCTTCGCCATCGCCGCTTCGGGCAGCATCTCGCCGAAGAGGACCACGTCGGGTTTAACCGCGCCGCCGCAGGAGGAGCAACGGGCGATTCCGTCGCGGTCGAAGAGCGCGTCGACCGCCTCGACCCCATATGAGGCCTCGCACTCGCGGCAGGTCGAGGTCGCGATCGAGCCGTGCACCTCGACGACGTTCTCGGAGCCGGCTGCCCGGTGGAGGCGATCGATGTTCTGCGTGATCACCCCGGCCAGCAGACCGCGGCGCTCGAGCTCGGCCAGCGCCTCGTGGGCGACGTTGGGCCGCTTGTCGCCGAGCGAGTGGAAGCGCGGTCGGTAGTAGGACCAAAAGCGCGCCGGATCGCGCTCGAAGACGTCGATATGGGCGACCTCCATCGGGTCGACGTTCGCCCAGAGCCCAGTCTCCGGCGTGCGGAAGTCCGGGATCCCGGAAGGAACCGAGACCCCGGCCCCGGTAAGCGCCACCGTGCACCCCGACGCCCGCACCAACTCCGCCAACCCCGCCGACGGGCCTGAAAGTGGCCTATTTGGCCACTTTGAGGCCCGTCGGCAACTCGCTGTGCCTACTTGCCGCTCCACTTGGGCGTGCGCTTGCCGAGGAAGGCGCTGATGCCCTCTTTGGCGTCGTCGCTGGCGAAGGCGGTGGCGAAGGCCTGCTTCTCCGCCTCGATGCCTTCGTCGAGGTCGCCCTTGTGCGAGGCGGTCTTGATCTGCTCGCGGGCCAGCGGCGCCTGGGCGGCCAGCTTGCGCGCCCACATCAGCGCCGTCTCGAACAACTCGTGGTCGGGGACGACCCGGTTGACGAGACCGGAGTCGAGTGCCTCGCCGGCGAGAACCGCGTCACCGACCAGGTTCATCTCCAATGCCTTGTTGGGGCCGACCAGGCGCGGCAGCCGCTGGGTGCCGCCGAAGCCGGGGACGATCCCGAGTTTGATCTCCGGCTGGCCGAAGACCGCCGCCTCGGCGGCGATCCGCACGTCGCAGGCCATCGCCAGCTCGCAGCCGCCGCCGAAGGCGATCGAGTTGACCGCGGCGATCGTGGCGACGCTGTCGGTGCCGAACTCGCGCAGCAGAGCGTGCGCGGTGTGCAGCAGATCGGCGCCTGAGCCCTCGTCCATCTGCGTGAACGCCTTGATGTCGGCGCCGGCCGAGAAGACAACCGGGACCGAGGAGGCGACGACCATCGCGCCGATCCCATCGGACGCCTTGACCCTCTCCCAGACCTTGCCCAGGTCGCGGATCACGTCGGGTGAGATCGCGTTCATCGGCAGGTTGGCGAGCCAGGCGATCGCGACGTCGTCGCGGGTCTCCAGCTTGACCGTCTCCGCCTGCTCGCCCTCGTCGGGCTGCGGGTAGGGGTAGAAGCCCTGGCCGGACTTGAGGCCGAGGCGTCCCTGGGCGACGAGGCGCTTCAAGGTGACGGGCGGCGCGAAGCGCTCGCCGTACTTCTCCTCGAGCTGCTCAATCCGCTCGAGGATCGTGTCGAGCCCCTCCAGATCGGCTTTCCAGAAGGGCGGGAAGAGGCCTTTGCGCGGGTCGAGGCCGGCGCCGGCCATCATCCCCAGGTCGATGTCGCGGACCGAGCAGACGCCCTCCTCGACCAGTTCGCAGGCCTCGATCAGCGCCCGCCCGGTGAACAGTGCGACCAGCTCCTCGGCGTCGGGCTCGGCCTCGCCGGGGATGTTCTGCTCGCCCTCTTTGAAGAAGCCCTCGCCGCCGCTCTTGGCGCCGAGCTTGCCGTCGGCGACCAGGCCCTGCAGGCCCTTGTGGACGTAGAAGCTCTCGCCGTAGGAGCGGTTGAGGTGCTCGGCGACGTGCAGCACGGTGTCGAGCCCGAGCAAGTCGGTGAGGAAGAAGGGGCCCATCGGCGCGCCTTTGGCGGCCGCGATTGCCTCGTCGATCGCCTTCAGCGAGAGGCCCTGCTCCTCCTGGGCGCGCCAGATCTCGCCGATCGTCGCCATCAGGATGCGGTTGACGACGAAGCCCGGGACCTCGCCGCAGACGATCGGCTGCTTCTTGATCGCCTGGGCGAAGTTGTAGGCGGCGGTGGCGGTCTCCTGCGAGGTGTCCTCGCCGACAATGATCTCGACCAGCGGCATCACCGAGGCCGGGTAGAAGAAGTGGAAGCCGACGACCTTGTCGGGCCGCAGCGTCGCTTCGCCGATCTCGGTGATCGAGAGCGAGGAGGTGTTGGAGGAGAGGATCGCGTGGCCCGGGGTCGCCGCGTCGACCTCGCGGAAGACGGCCTGCTTGATCTCCATCTTCTCCGGCACCGCCTCGACGACGAAGTCGACGTCGCCGAAGTCCCCGTAGCTGGTCGTGCCGGAGATCAGCCCCATCACCTCGGCGAGGCGCGCGTCGGCCTGCTCCTGGGTCAGCTTCTCCTTCTTGACCAGGCGGGCGAGCTGCCCCTCCGTGACGGCGCGGGCCTTCTCCACCGCGGCGTCGACGAACTTCTGGTCGATGTCCTTGACGACGACGGGGATGTCGGAAGCGGCGATCGCCTGCGCGATCTCGCCCCCCATGGTGCCGCCGCCGACGACGGCGGCCTTCGAGACGAACATTCGGGTAGATCCTCCGGATTCTGGCTTGGGATGCGGGACGCGGAGGCTATTGCAACGAGTCGTTTGTTGAAGCATTGGGTCGCCTACAGGGGGCACAAGGCTTCAACAAGGCGTCCTCGGGTCGCTTTAGCCTCGCTTGGCATGAGCGAGATCGTCGAGGGCCTCAGTGGGAGCGAGCGCGAGCGGATCGCCGCGCTGCGCGGGCAGGGCCGTTTCTTCTGGATCGACCTCTGCGTCGGCGATCTGCCGGCCGCCGAGCTGGACGAGGCACTCGGCATCGGGGCCCACGCCCTCCGCCCCCTGCTCGAATTCGAACGGGCAGGGCCGCCCTCGCGCCGCTTCCACGCCGACGGCCAGCATGTCGTCTTCCCCTTCCACTGCTACCTGGAGCGCGAGCACCGGGACGGCGAGGACACGCCCCGGGTCGGCGCGATCGAGGTCAACGTGCTGGTCCACGGCGACTACCTGCTGACCGTCCACCGCGAGCGCGTCTCCCTGCCCAGCGTGCTGCCCGGCTACAGCGAGGAGGGGCGCAGCGAGCAGTACATCGTCTACGCGGTCCTCGACGCGATGGTCGCGACCGCCTTCGACGCGCTCAACAACACCGAGCTGGCGCTGGAGGGGCTGCAGATCCTCGCCGGCGACGCCGGCAACGCGCGGGTGCGGATGGGGACGCTGCGGGCGATCAGCCTGCGGC
>DAIRWC010000135.1:0-5075 GCA_036802505.1 Solirubrobacterales bacterium | reverse complement strand
GGGCAGCGCCGCCAAGTGGGCGCACGCGGCGATGGCGCTGGCGACCCGAGCGCTGGTGCTCGGCGACGCGGCCTCTGAGCCCGCCGTGGACTTTGAACGTGCCCGAGCACGTACAAAGTCCAAAGCGCCCGATCCGGCGGCCGTGCTGAAGATCGCCCAGCGCGTGGTCGGCGAGGGCACCGCGCGCGAGGGGGCGATCGCCGCCGACATCGGTCCCGACGACGCCCGCGCGTTGCTCGACTCCTGGCTGGGCTCGATCGGGATAGAGCTGCGTGGCCGGGAGTTGATCGACCACCTCCAGGCGGAGGAGTTCTCGCACGCCGATCTCTACCGCCGCGCCCGTCGTGTCCACGACCGCCGCCTGCGCGGCGCGATTGCCGTCGGGACTGGGGCTGTCGCCCGCGGCGACGTCCAGGCGGCCGTCCGCGGCCTCTTTGACGCGCTGCTGCCGGCGATTCCCTACGCGCCGCCGACCGTCTTCCTCGGTGCCGAGAAGGCGAAGCTTGCCGGTCGCTCGGGCGAGCGGCCCCGGGTCGCGCTGATCGCCGACGGAATCGAGGCGATGCACGGCGTCACCCGCACGATCGAAGAGGTCCGCGAGCGCGGCGTGCCCGGCTTCGAGGTCGAGGTGGTCGGCACCGATCCCGGGGTCGACCGGCGCCTTCCCGCCGCGACCTCGCTGCAGGTGCCCTTCTACGAGGGAATGACTCTCGGCGTCCCGGGTCTGCCGGACCTGGCCGAGACGCTCGCCGAGGGCCGCTACGACCTGGTTCACGTCACCGCGCCCGGCCCGGCCGGCGTCGCCGCCTCGCTGCTCAGCCGGATCTCCGCCACGCCGCTGCTTGCCAGCTACCACACCGAGCTCGCCGTCTACGCCGGCATGCGCAGCGGCGACGGGACGATGGAGGCGATCTCCAGAGCCGCGCTCGGCGCCTTCTACACGGCGCCCTCGCGCGTCCTCTCGCCGAGCCCTGCGGCGGACCGCTCGCTGCTCGGGCTGGGCGCCGCGGACGCTTGCATCGACCGCTGGGAGCGCGGCGTCGACACCGACCGCTTCAGCCCCGAGAAGGCCGAGCGGGGCGCCTTCCCGGGTGAGCTGCGGGTCCTATACGCGGGCCGCCTCACCCGCGAGAAGGGGGTCGATCTGCTCGCCGAGAGCTTCCTGCGGGCGCGCGTCGTCGAGCCGCGCCTGCACCTGCTGCTCGCCGGTGGCGGTCCCGAGGAGGGAGAGCTGCGCGCCCGGCTCGGCGAGCACGCGACCTTCCTCGGCTGGCTCGAAGGCGAGGACCTTGCTCGCGCCTACGCCAGCGCCGATCTCTTCCTCTTCTGCTCGCGCACCGACACCTACGGCCAGGTGGTGCTGGAGGCGGGCGCCAGTGGCTTGCCGGTCGTCGCGGTCGGCGAAGGGGGGCCGGCGGCGCTGATCGAGAATCGCCACACCGGGATTCTCTGCCAGCCCGATGCCGATCACCTTGCGGGAGCGGTGCTGCAGCTCACCGCGTCTCCGGCGCTGCGCCGTCGCCTCGGCGAGGCAGCTCGGGGCGTGGCCGCGACCCGCTCTTGGGGACGAGCCATGGAGCAGCTCGCGAACGGCTACCGGCGGGCTCTCGCCGAGCCCGCGGCGAGTAGGCAAGCTCCTTCCCGAGCGGCCTGAGGCACAGGGGAGGGGAAGAGGTGCGGCAGTACGATGGGCCGATCGACGATCCCGCCCTCTATTTCAACCGCGAGCTCTCCTGGCTCGACTTCAATCAGCGCGTTCTCGAGCTGGCCGAGGATCCGCAGGTGCCGCTGCTGGAGCGGGTCCGGTTCTGCGCGATCTACGCCTCCAACCTCGATGAGTTCTTCATGGTTCGCGTCGCCGGGCTGTTCGACCAGCTCGACGCCGGCATCGACGCCCACGGCCCCGACGGTCTCCCACCGAGAGAGCAGATCGACGCGATCCAGCCGCGCGTGCTGGAGTTGGACACCCGCCTGCACAGCGTCTTCAACGGGACGCTGCGGCCGGCGCTGGAGGAGCACGGCGTGCGGATCGCCTCGCTGGAGACCGCCAGCGAGGCGGAGCGCCGCGAGATCGACGCCCGTTTTCACGAGCAGGTGTTTCCGACCCTGACTCCGCTCGTGGTCGGGCTCGGCCGTCCCTTCCCCTATATCTCCAACCTCTCGCTCAGCCTCGGCGTGCTGCTGCGCGATCCCGACAGCGGCACCGAGATCATCGCCCGGGTCAAGGTGCCGAAGGAGCTGCTCGGCCGCTTCCTGCGGGTCGGCGAGCGCAACGAGGTCTTCGTGCCCCTGGAGGAGGCGATCGCCGCCAACCTCGACGCGCTTTTCCCCGGTGCCGAGGTGATCGACCACGGCTACTTCCGCGTCACCCGCGACGCCGACTTCACGATCTCCGACGAGGCCGACGACCTGCTGCAGGCCGTGGAGGACGAACTGCGCCGGCGGCGCTTCCGGCAGGGCGGCCTGAGGCGCCGGACTTACGCCGGGTGGAACGAGGCCGACGCCCTGCTGCAGGCCGTCCAGGACGAGCTGCGCCGCCGTCGCTTCGGCGAGGTCGTGCGGCTGGAGGTTGCGGCGGGGATGAACGCCAAGCTGCGTGGCCAGCTGATCGACGCGCTGGGACTCGAAGACCGTGAGGTATACGACGTCGACGGCCTGATCGACCTAGCCGACCTGGGCGACGTCGTCGACGCCGCGGGCAGCCACCCCGAGTTGCGCTATGAGCCCTGGACCCCGGTCACGCAGCCGCGTCTGCAGGGCGAGGACGACGAGCCGGCCGACATGTTCGCCGCGATCCGCCAGGGCGACATCCTCGTCCACCATCCCTATGACTCCTTCGCGAGCTCGGTCGAGCGCTTCGTCGTCCAGGCGGTCGCCGACCCCGACGTGCTGGCGATCAAGCAGACCGTGTACCGGACCAGTGACGACTCGCCGCTGGTGCCGGCGCTGATCCGCGCCTCCGAACGCGGCAAGCAGGCGGTCTGCATGGTCGAGCTGAAAGCCCGCTTCGACGAGGAGGCGAACATCCACTGGGCGAAGTCGATGGAGGAGGCCGGGGTCCACGTCGTCTACGGCATCCCGGGCCTGAAGACGCACGTCAAGGCGATCCTCGTCGCCCGTCGCGAGGGCGACCGGGTGCGCGAGTACGTCCATATCGGCACCGGCAACTACAACCCGACCACCGCCCGCCTCTACACCGACCTGGGGCTGTTCACGGCCGACCCGGAGATCGGCGCCGACGTCGCCGAGATGTTCAACTTCCTCACCGGCTACGGCCGGCCGGCCGGTTACCGCAAGCTGCTGGTCTCGCCGACGACGATGCGCGACCGCATCCTCGGCGAGATCGAGGCGACCGTCGAGGCGCACCGCGCCGGCGAAGAGGCGCGGATCGCGCTGAAGATGAACGCGCTGGTCGACGCCCGCTGCATCCAGGCCCTCTACGAAGCGTCGCGGGCAGGGGTCCGGGTCGACCTCAACGTGCGCGGCGTCTGCTGCCTGCGCCCCGGCGTGCCGGGGGTGTCGGAGAACATCCGCGTCGTCTCGATCGTCGGTCGCTTCCTCGAGCACTCGCGCATCTACGCTTTCCTGCGCGGCGAGGAGGCCCGCGTCCTGACCGGCTCGGCGGACCTGATGCCGCGCAATCTCGACAGCCGGGTCGAGCTCGTCGCCCCGATCGAAGACGAGGTGCTGCGGGCGGAACTGCTCGACGTCCTCGAGCTCTGCCTCGCCGAGAACGCCAACGCGTGGGAGCTCGACGGCGACGGCGTCTGGACCCGGCTCGAGGCACCCGCCGGCGAGCGTCACAGCGTGCAGGAGGAGCTGCGCGCGCGGCACAGTGCGCGCGCCGGCGAGCAGTTCGCGGCGGCACCTGGCTGAGCCGGCCCCGATCTCACTAGGATGATCCGCGTGGTCCGCCTCTCGCTCCTGCCACGCGACAGCGCCTTCTTCGACCTCTTCATCGAGGCCGGGCAGAACACCCTCCACGCGGCCCGCCTGCTCGACGAGATGATGGGCATCTGGCCCGACGAGACCGACCTCTCGCGGGAGATCCTCAAGGCCGAGCAGGAGGGCGACCGGATCACCCACGACATCGTCAAACGGCTCAACTCGACCTTCGTCACGCCGATCGACCGTGAGGACATCTACGGCCTGGCGACCCAGATGGACGACATCGTCGACTACACCGAGGAAGCCGCCGACCTGCTCGGGCTCTACCAGATCGAAGCGCCGATGGCGCAGGCTCAGGCGCTGACCAAGGTCCTCGTCGGTGCCTGCGAGCAGCTCTCCGAGGGGCTCGAGCACCTGCGCGAGCTGAAGGGCCTCGACCGCTACTGGATCGAGATCCACCGGCTCGAGAACGAGGGGGACCGGATCTCCCGCGACGCGGTCGCCTCGCTCTTCTCGAACGGGATCGACCCGATGGTCGTGATCCGCTGGAAGGACATGTTCGCGGTGCTCGAGAACGCGATCGACGCGACCGAGACCGCGGCGCAGATACTCGAGGGCATAGTCATCAAAAATTCATGAGCTCCGACACGATCATGGTGATCGTCGTCGGGACGGCGCTGGCGTTCGACTTCACCAACGGCTTTCACGACACGGCGAACGTCGTCGCCACCTCGATCTCGACCGGTGCGGCACGGCCGCAGGTGGCGATCGGGTTCGCCTCGCTGCTCAACTTTGTCGGCGCCTTCATCTCGATCTCGGTTGCCGCGACCGTCGCCAACGACGTCGTCGATTCCGCCGTGATCACGCCGACGATTGTCTTTGCCGGCCTGATCGGGGCGATCGCCTGGAACCTGATCACCTGGTGGTTCGGGCTGCCGTCGAGCTCCTCGCACGCCCTGATCGGCGGCGTCGTCGGCTCCGCGGTCGCGGCCGCGGGTCTCGACGCGGTGATCGCCGAAGGCCTTGTCGGCAAAGTACTGATTCCCGCCGTGTTAGCACCGCTGGTGGCCTTCGTCGTCGCCGGCCTGGGGATCGGGCTTGCCTACCGGATCGCCGGTCGGCAGCGGCCCGGCCCGGTCACACGCGGCTTCCGCTACGGCCAGGTGATCTCGTGGGGGGTGCTGGCG
>DAIRWC010000134.1:0-5119 GCA_036802505.1 Solirubrobacterales bacterium | reverse complement strand
ACGCCGAACGCTTCGCCGCCAAGCACCCCGACCGCTTCTTCGAGATGTACATCGCCGAGCAGCAGATGGTCGCCGCCGCGGTCGGCCTGCAGACGCGTGGCTGGAAGCCCTTCGCCTCGTCCTTCGGCGCCTTCCTCAGCCGCGCCTACGACTTCGTCCGCATGGGGGCGATCTCCGACGCCGACCTGAAGCTCTGCGGCTCCCACGTCGGTGTCTCGATCGGCCCCGACGGCCCCTCGCAGATGGCGCTCGAAGACATCGCCTCGCTGCGCGCCGTGTTCGGCAGCGTCGTGCTCTACCCGAGCGACGCCAACCAGGCGGTGGCCCTGCTCGACGCGATGCGCGAGCACCGCGGCGTCAGCTACATGCGCACGACCCGTGAGGCGACGCCGGTGCTCTACGAGGCGGACGAGACTTTCGAGATCGGCGGCAGCCGCACCGTGCGCTCTGGCGACGCGGACGAAGTGACCCTGATCGGCGCCGGGATAACGCTGCGCGAATGCCTCAGCGCGGCCGACGAGCTTGCCGGCAAGGGGATCGCCGCCAGGGTGATCGACCTCTACTCGGTCAAGCCGGTCGACGCCGAGGCGATCCTCGCCGCGGCGGCGGAGACCAAGGCGCTCGTAACCGTCGAGGATCACTGGCCCGAGGGCGGAATCGGCGAGACCGTCGCCGGCGTCCTAGCCGAAGCCGGCGCAAGCACCCCGCTGGTGCGCCTCGCCGTCACCGGCCGTCCCGGCAGCGGTCCCCCCGAGGCGCTCCTGGCCGCGGCGGGCATCGACGCCGCGAGCGTCGTTGCGACGGTTGAGAAAGTCGCTTAGCGCCTCCTGAGGTCGCGATTCGCGACCTCAAAAGCTTCACCCTCTCTTGGTGTGGCATTGGGATTCCCCTTGCCCGCCGCGGCGCAGAATGGGTCGGTCCAACCAAGGAGCGAACCATGAGCAACAGACGAGCCAAGATCGCCGCGACCGCCACTGTGCTGGGACTGGGCGCGCTGGGCGGAGTCGCGCTCGGGACCAACCCTGGCGCACCGGGCGCGGGCCAACAGCTCGCCGGGAGCGGGGGTTCGGGCTCGATCGTGACCAGTGCCAGCGGTGCCGCTGCGGGTCCGACGACCCAGGCGGTGGCGGTGCGTAGCGAAGCCGGCGCGCGTGCGCCAATCGTCACCCGCGCCAGCGGGGGCGGCGCTGTTCGTGGCGTCGAGCGCGATGACTGATGGGGAGCTCAGCTTCAGAGAAGTCTCATCGAGGACTTACGACCCGATTACCAAGCCGCTGCAACCTGGGCTGACGATGCAACTCCCCGAGGAGGACCCAATGGCTTTGAAGACGAGGATCCTGGTGGTGGCCAATCGCACCGCTGACTCCCCCGAACTGATCGCGGCGCTGCGGCAACGGGCGACGCGAACGCCGACCCGCTTCACCCTGCTCGTTCCGGCGGTTCCGCATGGCCTGGCCTGGGCCGCGGACATGAAGGCCGGCGGTTCCGAGGCGGCGTCGCGAGCCGAGAACGGGGCCGCCCGCATGCGCATGTCGGGCTTGGACGTCAATGTTGCCCTGATCGGCGACCCCGACCCCCTGGCCGCCGCGGGCGATGTCCTCGGCAGCGAGAAGTTCGACGAGGTGGTCGTCTCGACCCTTCCGCGCGGCGTCTCCCGCTGGCTGCGACTCAGCCTCCCGCACCGCCTGCGCCGGCTGACCGACCTGCCGGTCATCCACGTCACCGCGCATCCGCGCCCGGCGAGGAGTGGCCCTCCCAGTGCCTCGTCTAGAATCGACGATCGCCTCCCCGGACACGGAGCTCCAAGTCACCCAGCCAAACACTGAAAGCAGCCAGGTACACGGCGACACGCTGACTGCGATCTCCGACGGACTGGTCGCTCTGCTCAAGGAGTTCTATGGACGCGGGCCGACCCGCGTCAAGTCCTATTACCAGGACGATCTCGTCGTCTGCCTGCTTCGAGGCGGCTTCAGTCGCGTCGAGCAGACGCTGCTCGACGGCGGGCGCGGCTCGGCCGTGATCGAACAGCGGATGGAGTTCCAAGACCTGATGCGGCAGCGATTCGAGGAGGTGGTCACGGGCGCCACCGGTCGCCAGGTGATCGGCTTCATGAGCGGCAACCAGCAGGACCCCGATTTGATGTGCGAGGTGTTCATCCTCGCGCCCACCGACTTGCTCCCCTGAGTCAGCCGGTATTTGACACGGCAACTAAAGTGGGTTGTGGAGGGCGCAGCGTGAGGTCAGCCCGGCTGGCAGCACAGCCTGACTTCCAGGTCCGATTCCAACCTGGAGGTTCAGATGTTCCAAGCGGCATCCCTTCGCACTCTGCGGGACCCGAGACTCGGCATGGTCTGGTTGGCCGTGCGCTTCTGGCTCGGCTGGAAATTCCTCGAAGCGGGCTGGGACAAGGTCACCGGGGAAGGCTGGCTCGGGTCGACTGAATCGATCCACGGCTTCCTCGGCGCGGCCGGCTCGGCTGAAGCCACCGCAGGCGAACACGCGAGTGTGTCCGTCTGGTACGCCTGGCTCGTCAATCACGTCTTCCTCCATGTCCAGGGGCCGCTCTCCTACCTTGTGCCGATCGGCGAGGTAGCGATCGGAATCGGCCTGATCCTCGGCATCTTCACCCTCGGCGCGGCCTTCTTCGGCGCGATGCTGAACCTGCTGTTCATGCTCTCCGGCTCGCTCAGCGCCGGGACCAACCCGATCATGTTCGGGCTCGAGCTGTTGATCATGTTCGCCGGTGCCGCGGCCTACGTCTACGGGGTCGACCGGATCCTGCTGCCGCAGATCAAGTCTTGGTGGGCGAGCAGGAGCTCGCACTCGAAAGCTGGCGTTGCGCCGGGGCCTGCCCCCGTTCCACAAGGAGGACATCGATGAACCCGATCGAGAAGAACGGGCCGCTGGATCAATTCGAGCGCGGGATCCGTGCGATCCTCGGGATCGCCCTCGTACTGCTGGCCTGGGGCTTTGGCTGGACCGGCGTCGAGGCGATCGGAGCCCTGCTGCTCGGCCTCGCTGCGCTGGCCACCGCCGCGGCCGGGTTCTCCCCGGCCGACCGGATCCTGTCGCGCTTTGAAAGCTAGCCTCAACTCGCGAGCGAAATCGAAGTCGGGGATGGAAGTGGGCGACGTCGAGCCAGCGCTCGTCGGAAAGCCGGAGTAGCGGCGCCCGATTACCGAACGCGGGAACTCGCCTTTGTCGGGGCGATAGCTCTCTCAGCTGCCGACATCGAGTTTCCAACCCGCCGATTCCGGCGCTTAATCGTCGGCCCCGTGGCCGCCGCTTCCGTGGTCGTCTCGTGCGCCATTTGAGGGGTTCGTCGGGGTCGTGGGTTCGCCGTCCGGCGCCGTCGGCATCGTCGCTTCCGGTTCAGGCGTCAGGGTCGGGGTCGTCGTGGTCGCGGTCGGAGCCGTCCGATCGCCGTGGCCGTGGCCGTGGCCGTGTCCCGGGATCTGGGAGCCGTGACCGCGGTTCTGGCTCGCCGCGGGCGCGAGCGCGTCGCCGGCCGAGATCGGTTCGGAGGCGAGGCCGATCTGCTGGCTGGCGAGGTTGCTGGCGGCGATCGCGACCGTGGCGGCGACGGCGACGCCGAGCAGCGCCAGGCCGATCCATTTGAGCGTCGCGGTCGAGTTCATCGGTCGGGTACCTCTATGACAGCACGTAGACCGCCCCGGTCACGATTTCGGAGGGTCACATCGCCGCCCCACTGGCGGCTCAGCTCGCGCGCGATCGGCAGGCCGAGTCCGCTGCCGCTCGGTCCTCTTCGACCGGCGCTGCCGCGGCTGAAGCGCTCAAAGACGGCATCCTCCTCATCGGGTGCCAAGCCCGGCCCTTCGTCGACTATCTCGATCTGGCCGGGCGCAACGCCGATCCTCACGGTCGATCCGGGTGGCGAGTAGCGCAGCGCGTTCTCGAGCAGGGCGTCGATCGAGCGGTCCAGGTCCGGTCGGGCGCACCAGGCCGTCGCCACGCCGTCGCCGCTGGTCTCGATCTCGATCTGGTGCTCCCCGGCGGTGTGGCGCCAGCGCTCCGCCGCCCGCTCTGCCGCGTCGGCGAGATCGACCGCCTCGCCGGGCAGCTCCTGCTCGCCGGCGCGGCTGAGGATCAGCAGCTCGTCGACGATCTGCGAGAGCCGGTCGATCTCGCGCATTCCCGCGTCGAGCTCCGCCGACGTGGCCCGGTCGGCCTCGGGGCGGTCCGCGAGTCCCTCGAGCCGTAGTCGCAGCCCCGTCAACGGGGTGCGCAGCTGGTGGGAGGCATCGGCTACGAAGTCCTGCTGCACCCTGAGGAGTCGCTTGATCCGCCCCGTCATCTCGTTGAAGGCACGAGCCAGCGAGCGCTGCTCGGTGCTGCCTTCGACGGCCACCGTCGTATCGAGGTCGCCGGCGGCGACGCCGCGGGCCGCCCGGTCGAGCCGGCGGATCGGCCGGGCGATCTGCTGGGCGATCAGGGCGCCCGCAATCAGGCCGAGCAACAGGACGACGGCGGCGAGCGCTGCCAGGTCGAGGATCGACGTGCGCACCGCCTGGTGGACGGCCGCGACGCTCTGGGTGACGCGCACGGCGCCGGCCGGCCGGCCGCGTTCGAGCACCGGCACCGCGGTGGCGAGGATTTCGGCGCCCAGCGTGTCGCTGTGACGGGTGATCTGCTCGCCGTGCCCGCGCAGCGCCGCGTGGATCTCGGGCCGGCTCGCGTAACTGCGCCCGGCCGGCGCGCCGGCGGAGTCGGCCAGCAGGAGGCCGCGACGGTTGACGACGATCACCCTGCCGCGCACGCTGTCAGCCGAGACCCGGACCAGGTGGTTCAAGCCGGCGCGCCGGCCAGGATCGAGCAGCTCGGAGGCGGTCGCGGCGACGACGTCGGCCTGGCTGCGCGCCTGGCCCTTGACCTCGGAGGCGACCCGGTCGCGCAGGCTGACCGCGAGCGGCACGCCAAGCGCGATCAGCGCCAGCAGCAGGACATAGGCCAGCGCCAGCAGCAGGGTGGCCCGGAGACTCATCGCCCGACGGTCGCTGTGGACTTTTGACGTGTCATGGCACGTACAAACTCGACAGCACTCACTCCGCCTCCGGCGCGGCGAAGCGGAAGCCGACCCCGCGCACGGTCTCTATATATG
>DAIRWC010000133.1:0-5122 GCA_036802505.1 Solirubrobacterales bacterium | reverse complement strand
GTCACCGGCGGGGTGCCGGCGCAGGTCCCCTGCGACGTCCCGGCGGAAACCAGCGTCGTACCCGCCGGAGGCGGATCCGACAGCACGACCCCGCTCGCCCGTTCGGGCCCGTTGTTCTTGACCTGGATCGAGTAGGTGATTTCCCCTCCGGTTGCCGAACCGACCACAGCGGCGGACATCGAGGGCGAGAGGTCGGTCGCGTTCTGTTCGGTATAGCGCCCGAATCCGGTCCCTTCCTCACCTTCGATCATGTAGACGCCTTCGTGGCCCGGCGTCGCGATGTAGGCCATGCCGCCATCGTCGATTTCCGTGAACGGCAACGTCGCGGTCGTCCAAGCGTTGGCTTCGATGTCGTACCGGAAGAGGGTGTTCCCGTCGTACGGACCGTAGGTTAGGTAGGTGTTCGTGATCGGGTCGAGCGCGCTGCCCAGCACCGCGCCTTCCGGTTCTCCACCTCCGATCGGTTCCACGAACGGCACCAGCGGGAGTTCCGCCCAGCTGTTGCCAGCGATGTCGTATACGCCAAAGCCGTTGCAGCCGTCTCCTTGGTGGCCGTAGATCTTCGTGCCGTCGAACTGCAGGCCACCCCACGGCTCGAAGCCTTCGTTGCATGAGACTTCGAATTTCGGCGGTTCGGCGAGCGGCGTGGCGATGCCCGTCGCCGGCTCGTACTGGACGAAATTGAGGTTGTCCGCCAGGTAGATCTTGTTGTTCGCGGCGGTGATATCGCCGGTGCCTTCGCCGAGCGGGCTCGGCATCGCCGTCCAACTGTTGGTCGCGATGTCGTAGATCGCCATTTCGTCGATCTCGGTGTAGACGACGTAGATCTTCCCGGCGAGATACGTCGCGCCGCCGTTGTTGCCGCTGTTGACCGGCGACGGGGCGAGTTCGGTCCAGTTGTTCGTCTGCGGGTCATAGCGGAAGAAGCTCGTGCCGTTGTTTTCCTGCGCATACAAGAGACCGGTCCCGGGGTCGGCAGCGACCGCGGTGAGCGGCACCGAGCTCGGTGCCAGGCTCTGAAACCCTTCAACCCTCGCCTGTGCGCCAGGGGCGAACGTCGCCGCCAGCAGGAGCCCCAACAGGGCCATGGCCGTTATCGCAACCAACGTAGCCCCTCTGCGAGAACTCCACCCAATGGATGTTTCCAATTCAAGTCCTCCTTATCGAACGCCGGACGGGAGAGTTGGAGGGACTATACGCTCGCCGATGGCATAAATTTAGTCCGTCCCCGCCAGACACGGACTACTCTGCCCCGCGTCCTAGCTCCCACGCCCGATAACGCCCCCTTATACAGACCGACTGCCGGTATGCCGACACCCATGAGACGCACGACCGTGAAGCTCCCCGATGACCTCGACGCCCGCCTGCGCCATGAGGCGGAGCGGCGGGGGGTAACGATCTCCGACGTGACCCGAACGGCGCTCGAGCAGCACCTGGGCGCAGGCGGACGGCGTCGGCTTGGAGCAGCGACTGCGGGGCGCAGTGGCCAGAGCGGCGTCTCGGAGCGGATCGAGGAGATCCTCGCCTCGGAGACTCCCCCATCACGCTGATTTGCGACGCCCCGCCGCTCTACCTACGTTGACGCCACCGAAGCGGCGACGCTGGACCGGCGTCACTTGAATAAGGCGGTGCGACACTTCCAATCTGTGCCGACGAAGAAGCCCCGCTACACCGTGACCGACAGCGGCATCGTCAGCGAACTACTCGATCAGGCACAGCGGCGCTGGCCCGAGGTCAGTGACCGCAAGGAGCTCCTGCTGCGGCTGGCCGAGGTGGGACGGGAGGCGCGCCGTCAGACGGCGATTCGGCGCGGAAGGTGGCTTAGATATTCGGTTCCCAACTTCCTGACCTTGGCGTAGTCGCGACCGGAGAACTTCTTGCCCGAGTCCTTGACCATGCCGGTGATCACGGTAATCTGCGGCCGCTTGAAGCCACGCTCAAGCAGCTCCTTGGAGCTGCCGTTGTCAAGGATGCAGAAGAGCCGGTATTGACGCCTGCCGGGCCCGGTGAGGCGGATCTCGTGGTAACCGCCCATGTCGCCATGCATCGCCTCCCAGTAGCCGCCGCCGCTGAACTGCGGAGGGGGTGCGCCGCGGATCGCCTCCAAAACCGCGGAGAACCTGGCCTCGACCTTCGCCGGACAGCCGTCGAGGAAGTCCTCGGCGGGCACCTCACCATCCTCGGCCGCGTAGTAGACGATCCCCCATGTCATCGCTCGCTCAGGTTAGCCGCGGCGGCGGCGTGTCTTGTCTGAGCTAGGCGGCGGCCGCGCGCGACTGGCGCTTCTTGCCGGCACGCTTCGCGCGAGCGCCCTCCCCGGCAACCACCTCGACCCTTGCCCCGAGGACATCGGCGAGAGCCGCGACGGTCTTCAGCTCGGGGTTCACGTCCGCCGTGAAGAACCGCCGGACGCTCGACGGCTCCTTGCCGATCGCCCGCGCCAGCTCGGCCTTCGACATCCCGGCCTGCTCCCGCAGCTCGTCGAGCTGCCGGACCACGGCGTCGATCTGGGCGATCTCGCGCCGCTGCCGCTCGAACTCGGCCCGGAACTCCGGGTCTTCCTCTAGCCGCCGAGCAAGACGCCGATCGTGGTAGGTGGTGTCGAGAGACTTAGCCATCGAGAAATTCAGCGTAGCACAGAAGTTACGTCATGCATCCTGATTTCGAGCGCGATTCCCGCGGACCGTTTGACGGACCAATTTCGCGCTAACCTGCGTCACCTCAGAGCACCTGAGATCACCTCAGAGAGTTCCACATAACTTCAGATCCCCTCAAACCAGCGATTTGAGGGGCTTGTGTCCTTTACGGGACGTGATGGTTCGACTCCATTCAGCCGCACTGAAAAACACCCATGTGCATGCAGTGCATGGCGAGCGCGATGACGGCGGGGGCCGCGGCGACGGGGGTGTGCGCTTGGATCGCCACCCACTCTCCCACTGGATGACCCCGCGTCGCTCAGGCTGCGCAGCGCTCGCAGCGACCGCGGATCGTCACCTCGTGCTCGGCGGCGTCGAAGCTCATCCGCCCGCTCACTTTGTCGATCGCCCGCTCCAGCGAGGCGTCCTCGAACGGGATCATCCGGCCGCAATCCCGACAGATCGCGTGATGGTGGTGCTCGCCGTCGGGCTCGATCCGCTCATAGCCGGCGACTCCCCGAGCGACCTCGATGCGGTGGAGCAGACCGAGCTGCTCAAGCTGCTCAAGGGCGCGATAGATGCTCGCGCGGCCGACCGCCGGCTTGCGGCGACGCAGCTCATCGTCGAGGTCCAAAGCAGTGACGGCGCAGTCGTGGCGAGCGAGCGCTTCGACCACTGCGGTGCGAGCGCCGCCACGACGGTAGCCGGCGGCTTGCAGGGTGGCCAAGGCGTGCTCGGCCCAGCGAGTCTGGGTGGCCGTCGTCATGTCTCGATCCTAAAGACCGATCTCCGGGGTCCGCCAGCGGGACCGGTGAGAGGCGGCCTCAACCAGGTGCGAAGCGCCGCGAGCGCGAAGAATGCGGCGGCGATTGCGATCACGGCAAAGCTGGGCGGCAACGAGGCGACCTCGTAGCTGAGCGCCAGGCCTCCCCACATCGATGCGAGCGCCAGCGCCGCCGAGAGCGCCAAACCCCGCCAGGGGTTGTCGGTGAGAAGTCGCGCCGCGCCCCCCGGTGCCGCAAGCAGGCCGAGTAGCAGCAGGGCGCCGACCGCCTGGGTCGCCTCAGCGGCGACCACGGCCAGCAGGACGAGGAAGCCGATGCCCACGGCGCGCAGCGGCAGGCCGAGGCTGCGCGCAACATCGGGGTCGAGCGAACCGAACAGCAGCGGCCGGGCAATGGCGAGCAGCGCCAAGACGGCGAGGACAGCGATCGCGGCGGCGAGCCGGGCGTCGGCAACCGAGAGCCCAAGGATGGAACCGAACAGGACGCGAACGGCGGCGGTGCCGTTTTCGCCGCTGGAGCCGTTGGTGAAGATCGAGAGGAAAAGGGCGCCAAGGCCGAGCACCCAGGCGAAGACCGAGCCGATCACGACGTCGTCAGGGCGGGCTCGGGCGCCGAGCAGGCCCATCCCCATCGCCACCGCGACCGTCGCGACGAAGAGGCCGAGCCGGATGTCGATCCCGGCCGCCGCGGCGGCGAGCGCCCCGGTGAAGGCGACGTGGCTTAGCGCGTCGCCGGCGAAGACCTGGCTGCGCAGGACGACGAAGTAGCCGACGAGGCCGCAGGCGAGCGCGACGAAGCTGCCCGCCAGATAGGCGTTGCGCATGAACTCGTGGGCGAGCATCAGGCCACCGCTCCGAGCGGCTCCGGGCCGCGACGGGCGAGGACTCCCAGGAGGAGCCGAACCGCCACGTAGAGGCCGAACGAAAGGCTCGTCACCCAGAACCCGACCGGGTAGGGCGAGAAGTAGGCGATCGCGAGGCCGAGCCAGGTGACGACGAGGGCGAGCGCCACCGAGAGCGCCAGACCGGGACCCGGACGGGCGGTGACCTGCTGCGCGGTGGCCGCCGGGGTGACGAGCAGGGCGAAGACCAGCAGCGCGCCCGTTATCTCCGCCGTCGCCGCCACCGCAAGCCCGAGCAGCAGCAGGAAGGCCAGCGCCAGCGCACCGGTTGGCACGCCGGCCGCGCGGGCGACGGCGCCGTCGACCGAAGCGAACAGCAAGGGCCGCCCGATCGCGGCGAGCGCCGCAAGGGCGGCGAGCGCGACCCAGAGCAAGGTCTGAACCTGAGCCGCGGTGATCCCGAGGAAGGTTCCGAACAACAGCGACTCGAGGTCGCTGAGCTGGCCGCTGTAGAGGGTGACGAAGAGGAAGCCGAGGCCGAGGCCGAACGCCTGCACCGTGCCGATCGTCGCCGACTCGCTGCTGGGCCCCCCCCGCTCGCCGCGGCCGACGCGTCCACTGAAAAATCACAGGGCCGCTCCGGCTCGATTCCGATGTTGTCGGTTGTCATGATTGGCGCATTGTCGCTGGCCGGCCTGATCGGAAGTGCGATCGTCAGGTTCGGTGGCCGGCGTCGCCGCAATCGAAGTGACATCGCGGTCGATCGCGACGCGATCTGGGATGCGATCAGTACCGAGCCAACGTCATCACGGGTGTTTCCGGGTGCGGCTGCCCGCATGCCGCGGAGGCCGGGCTTCACC
>DAIRWC010000132.1:0-5165 GCA_036802505.1 Solirubrobacterales bacterium | reverse complement strand
CGTTATGCGTCAGTAACGCGCCCCGCCTGGAAGACTGACGGGCCCGTGACCCGCTCGCAGAAAGCGCTCGCAGGCTTCTTCGCCTTAGCCGGGACGATGCACTTCGTCATCCCGCGCAACTACGAAGCGATGATGCCTCCCTCGCTGCCGCGCCATCGCGAGGCGGTGATCGTCAGCGGGCTGGCCGAGATCGTCGGCGGCGGCGCCGTCGTCCCCGCCCGCACCCGCCGCTTCGCGCGCTGGTGGCTGCTCGCTCTGCTGCTCGCCGTCTTCCCGGCGAACATCCACATGGCGGTCAATCCAGGGCAGGTCCGCGGACTTGACCTCGATCGCGTCCCACGTTGGGCCCTGTGGGCGCGATTGCCGCTGCAGCCGTTGGCGATGCTCTGGGTCTGGCGCGCCACCAGTACGTGACATAAGTAGGATAAACGTGCGAGTTCCGGTTTGAAGTCCGCTGTCTGTAGAGCTTCTGTCGGCATACGCAGAGAATCTTGCCCATGAAACCACGCGACCGATTCGCCACCAGTCTGCGCAAAGCCCGGCAGAAAGCCGAAATCTCCCAGGAGGAGCTCGGTTTTCGCTGCGATTTGCACCGCACCGAGATCTCCCTGCTCGAGCGAGGCGGCCGTGAGCCGCGGCTTGGCACGATCATCAAGCTCTCAAGCGCCCTCGAGGTGACGCCGGAAGAACTGTGCACCGGCATCTCCTGGAGCGTCAAATCCCAGAAATTCCTCTTCAAGAAGTAGCGCTAAGGGCCTATCCCGATAGGGGCGTGCCACTGGGACGGTTCAGGACCAAGCGGGGCGGTCACGGCGCGGATTCCGCATGGCAGCGCCATGTGGGATTCGCGACGGGGCCGAATCCGCGCAGTGTCCTGGGCCGTATCCAGGGGTGCGATCCCTATCGGGATAGGCCCTAAGGCAGGAACTGTTCGATCAGGCCGCCCGCTGGCCCGAGGAAGCTTTCGAGGTTATTGAGGAGCGAGCGGGCGTCCTTGATCAGTTCGATTGCCTGGTCAACGGGGATCTGCCGCACGGTTGCGCGTAGGGGCGCGGCAAGGAGCGGGTTGAGGGCTCCGGCGCGTTCGGCGTCGCTGATCGCCCTCAGCAGGCCCGCGCGTATGGCGCGCGCCAGCTGGGCATCGCCGATCCCATAGCGCTTGGTGAAGCGTTCCCGCGATTGCGGGGTGGCGAGCGCGCGGGCCAGCGTCTCACGGCTGACCCCCAGCTCGCAGGCGGCACCGTCGAGTGCCGAGAGCGAGAACTGCTGCGCAATCCCCTGCAGGCCTTCCGGTTCGGTCCAGGGCCGCGGCTTGCAGGGATCCTGCGTCTTCGCCGGCTCGTAGGAGGACCCGCCGGCGGCGAGATAGGCGACGACGAGCGCCAGCGAGGCGGCGATCGCCGCGACGACCAGGAACCGCCCTTTCCCCTCCCCGCTCACAGATCCACCCTCCGCGCCAAGCCGATCGGGATCAGCGCCAGCAAGCCGATCAGGGCGCCGAGACCGAACGAGGGGCTGAAGGCGTGCGTCGCGGCGCGGTCGAGCTGGTCCTGCAGTTCTTCACGCAGGAGGATCACGTCGGCGCGGGTGGCGGGATCTTCAGGCAGCGGCTCGAAGGCGGGGCCGAGCGTAGGGACCTTCCCCCGCTCGCCTTCGAGCCGATCCTCGATCCGCTGCGCGAGCTGCAGCTTGAGCAACGGTTCGACCTTCGAGTCGAGCACAACCGCCGTGCTGGCGTCGAGAGCGTCGTGGCGCTGCTGGGCGAGGTCGGCGGTGAACAGCGGCGTCAGCACGATCAGACCGATCGCGACGCCGGCGTGCCGGGCGGAGATCGTCCAGCCCCCGTGAATCGCCTGCGGCGCCCGCCCGGCCAATGCCGTCTCGGTCAGCGCCGAGAGGACAAGGGCGAGGCCGAGGCCGACCAGGACCTGCGGCGGCACGGTCAGCGCCACCTCCGCGTGTGGCAGCAGGGCCAGGCCGCCGAGGCCGCCGGCGACAAGGATCGCCCCCGCGGCTGCTCGGGCGCGCTCGCTTCCCACCGCGGGCCCCAAACGGGCGCCGAGCAGGGCCGCAAGCGGCATCGCGGAGACGACGATCGCAGCGCCAATCGGGCTCAGACGCCAACCTTCGATCAACAACAACACGAGCAAGAACAGCGCCGCGGCGATCGCCGCCGAGACCATTGCCAGAGCCAGGTTGGCGAGCAGGTGTGGGCGGCCGGTGCGGCGCAGCTCGGTTGAGATGACGCCCGTCGCCGCCTCGTGCCGGGCGACGGCGAGGACGGGCACCCCGGCGGCAATCGCGAGCGGCGCCTGGAGGAGGAAGATCGACTGCCAGGAGACGAGCTCGGTGAGCAGGCCGCCGACCGCCGGGCCGAGGGCGGCGCCGGCGGCGCCGGCCGTCGCCCAGATCGCGACCGCCCGGCGCTCGGAGCCGACCGTGGCAGGCAGCAGCTCCAAGACCGCGGTGACTGCCAGCGCACCCCCGAGCGCCTGGACGCAACGGGCCGCGATCAGGGTGCTCAGCTCAGTTGAGAGCCCGCACGCGAGCCCCGCGCCGGCAAAGACAGCCAGGCCGATCGCCGCCGCACGGCCGGGGCCGATGCGCCGCGCGAGGTGCGCGGCAGGAACCGCGGCCAGGGCCATCACGAGGTTGAACGAGATGAGCACCCAGGTGACGCCGGCGACGCTCGTGTCCAGGTCGCGGTAGATCTGCGGCAGCGCCAGGACGACGATCGAGGAGTCGGCGAGGACCAGTGCGACGGCAACCGCGAGGGCGGTCAGGCGCGGGCGTGGCGGGCTCAATATCCCAGCTCCTTGGCGTACTTCTCGCGATAAGCGCGTTGCTTGTCGAGCACGTCTTCGACGTAGGCTCGGGTTTCGGGAAAGGGAATCTCGGCCACGGTCAGATCGCTGCCTCCCCAACTGTCGACATTGGCCGGGCCGGCGTTATATGCGGCAAGGGCGGCAATCACATCCCCTTCATAGCGGTCGAGGAGTTCGCGCAGCAGATAGGTCCCGTAGCGAATGTTGATTTCCGGATCGCCGAGGTCGCCGAAATGGAAGGTGGTGCCGCCGCTGTGACGCTCGATGTCCTTGGCCGCCTGCGGGGTGATCTGCATCAAACCGCGTGCACCGGCGCTCGATGTGCGGTCGTCGAACTTCGACTCGGCGTAGATCACCGCGGCGATCAGGGCCGCGTCGACGTTCTTTTCCTTGGCTTGCTGGCGGATGATGTCCTCGTGGCGCAGCGGCAGGGTCAGCTCCTGGATCACGTCGCCGAACTTGCCGAAGAGCCCCAGCGCCAAACCGGCGGCGACACTGGCCGCGACCGCGGCGCCGCCGACGAAAAGGCGTCGCCGCCTCGCCTTCTTCCTCATGCACGCAGCTTCTCGACAAGGGCGGACAGCTCCCGCTCGAGGTCCTCGATGTTGCCGTCGTTCTGGACGACGTGGGCCGCGCGGGATGCCTTTTCCGCCTGGGCCAGCTGACGTGCCTCGCGCTCGTCGACCAGCGCATGACCGCGCGCCCGGGCACGCTCAGCGCGAACCTCGTCCGAGGTGACAACCGCAACCGTCGTGTCGAAGACCCCCTCCATCCCCGTCTCGAACAGCAGCGGCACCTCGACGACGGCGACGTCCGCGTCCTCCGGCAGCGATGTCAACCAGGTGCCGATCCGCTCCCCCACCAGGGGGTGGATCTGGCTCTCGAGCCACTTCAACTCGTCGGTATCGGCGAAGACGATCGAGCCGATCCTGTCGCGGTCCACCTTCCCGGCGGGAGCGACCTTGCGTCCCCAGCGCTCGACCAGCCGGGGCAGCAGCGGCTCGGTCTCGAGCAACTCGTGGACCACCGCATCGCTGGAAATCGTCTCCGCCCCAAGCCGCTCAAGGGCGGCAAGGGCCTCGGACTTCCCAGCAGCAATCCCCCCAGTGAGCCCGATCGTAAGCGGCCGGGCCACAGCCCAGCTCAGGACTCGGGCGGAGCCTCAGTCGACTCGGCAGCCGGAGACTCCTCAGCCTCTGGCTCCGGCTCTGCAGCCCCAGCGTCCTCCGCAAGAGCCTCCTCAGCTACAGGCTCCTCAACCTCAGGCTGCTCAGAGGCGCCCTCAGCAACAGGCTCCTCAGCTTCGGCAGCGGGCTCCGCAGGAACCTCCCCAGGCTCCTCTGCCGTGGGTGGCGTGGGGTCTGGGGTCTCCGGCGGTTGAGCCGGAGACTCCTGCCCCGCGACAGGACCCGCGGCCTGAGGCTCCTCGTCACCCTCTGCGACAGGACCCGCGGCCTGAGACTCCTCGGACTCCTCCACGGCCGAGGCCTCCGAACCCTCGTCGTCCGAAGCCTCGGCTTCCGAGCCAGCCGCTTCCAGCTGCTCGCCAAGGTCCCCCATCGGCATGTTCTGCCCCTCGACCCGCTTGATGCTGAGCGAGAGACGCCGCCGCTCCTCGTCGATCTCGAGGATCTTCACGTTCAGCGTGGAGTTGGGCTCGACCACCTCACTCGGGTTCTCGACGTGGTGATCGGCGAGCTCGGAGATGTGGACCAAACCCTCGACGCCGGGCAGGATCTCGACGAAGGCGCCGAAGGCGACGACCTTGGTGACGGTGCCCTCGAGCACGTCGCCGGGACGGTGGGTGCTGATCACCCGCTGCCACGGGTCCTCCTGGGTCTGCTTGAGGCCAAGCGAGATGCGCTGGCGGTCGCGGTCGATGTCGAGCACTTTGATCCGCACCGTGTCGCCGATCGAGACGACCTCGGAGGGATGGTTGACGTGGCTCCAGGAAAGCTCGGAGATGTGGATCAGACCGTCGATGCCGTCGAGGTCGACGAAGGCGCCGAAGTCGACGATGTTGGAGATCTTGCCCTCGACCACCTGGCCGGGCTCGAGCCTGCCGAGGATCTGCTCGCGGACCTCCTTGCGCTCTTCCTCGAGCACCGCGCGCCGCGAGAGCACGACGTTGTTGCGGCTGCGGTTCAGCTCGATCACTTTGCACTCGAGCGTCTGGCCGAGGAACTCGTCGAGGTTGTGGACGCGGCGGATGTCGACCAGCGAGGCGGGCAGGAAGCCACGCACTCCGAGGTCGAGGATCAGGCCGCCCTTGACGACCTCGATGACGCTGCCTTCGACCGGTTCGCCGGACTCGGCGGCAGCCTCGATGCGGCGCCAGGC
>DAIRWC010000131.1:0-5171 GCA_036802505.1 Solirubrobacterales bacterium | reverse complement strand
GGCCTGCCCCCGCTGACCAGGAGCTGGCCGAAGCCGGCCGCCGTTCCGGTGTGCCCGGCCGCCACCGCGGCCGGGATCAGCATGTCGCTCAGCGGCGACGACGAGGCGGTGCTGTTCCTGGCGCGCGAGTACCCCTCGGCCCGGGTGCGCGGCGTCGACGCCTCCGCCGAAGCGGTCCGCGAGGCCGTCGCGCGGATTGGCCTGGACCCGGAGGGACGGGTCGCCTTCAAGCAGGGCAAGTCGCGCGCGCTTCCCTTCCCCGACGGCTTCTTCGACCTTGTCGCCCAGGCAGGCGGGGCTCTGCACCCGGGCGAGATCGCGCGTGTGCTCCGCCCGAACGGATGCCTGGCCTTGATCGGCGAGTGGCGTTGGCTGGACTGGCGCCTGGGAGGCCACGGCTTCGTCCCGATCGAGAGCGGCGAAGCAGAGGGAGAACGCTTCAACGTCCTGCGTCTCCATACCGCCGAGCCTCCGCCCGAATAGTCTGCCCGACGCGATGCGAGTCGACGGGATGCCCCTGGCGCTGCTGGTCAACCCAGCCTCGGCGCACGGGCGCACCTTGAAGCTGCTGCCGCAACTGGAGGGGGAGCTGGACGCCCGCCGCATCCCCTTCCGGGTCGAGCGCACGCGCGGCCTGGACGATGGGGTCGAGCGGGCGCTGCGCGCCGCCGAGGCGGACGAGGTCCCGGTCGTGGTCAGCGGCGACGGCCTGATCGGAGCGATCGGCGGCGCTCTCGCCGGCTCCGACGTGCCGCTGGGGATCGTGCCCGGGGGCCGCGGCAACGACCTCGCCCGAGTGCTCGGCATTCCCTCCGAGCCCGACGCCGCAGTGGCGACGATCGTAGCCGGACAGACGCGCCGCATCGACGTCGGCGAGGTCAACGGCAAGCGCTTCCTCGGCATCGTCAGCGTCGGCTTCGACTCCGAAGCGAACCGACTCGCCAACGAATCCAAGCTCCTGCGTGGCAACCTGGTCTACGCCTATGCCGGCCTGCGCACGCTGTTCGGCTGGAAGCCGGCCCGCTTCACGATTCAGGCGGGAGAGCAGCGTGAGCGGTTCACCGGCTACTCGGTCTCGGTCGCCAACAACAAGGCCTTCGGCGGCGGCATGTTCATCGCTCCCGACGCGGATCTGGGCGACGGCGAGTTCGACGTGATCACCGTGGGCGAGGTGAGCAAGCTTCGCTTCCTGGGTAACCTGCCGAAGGTGTTCAAGGGCACCCACGTCGAGGAGGACGAGGTGCGGGTGTTTCGCGCCTCGCGCCTCGAGCTGAACGCAAGTCGACCCTTCCCGGTGTACGCGGACGGCGAGCACCTCACCGATCTTCCCGCCAAGCTGCGGGTGTTGCCGCAGGCGCTGAGCGTGATCGTCCCAGCGCAGGCCGAGGGGTGAGCGGAGACGGCAGCGGGGCCCTGTTCGGGGCCAAGCGCCTCGCCGCCCGTGCGGTAGGCGCCGCCAGCCGCGCAAGCGGGCGCGGTGGTGGAACGACGCTGCCGGGGCGGTTGCTGCTGCGGCTCGACCGGCGCTCAATCGCCCGTCTCGGCTCGCGGCTCGACGGCGGCATCACCCTGATCAGCGCCACCAACGGCAAGACGACGACGGCGGGCATGCTGGCCGCCCTCCTCGCCGCCGACGGTCGCGTGCCCGTCCACAACCGGGCCGGTTCGAACATGACCTGGGGGATCGCGACGGCATTGCTCGAGCAGAACGGCCACGAGGGACTCTTCGAGGTCGACGAGGCCTGGCTGCCACAGGTTGCGACCGAACTCGACCCCTCGCTGGTGGTGCTCGGCAACCTCTTCCGCGACCAGCTCGATCGCTATGGCGAGACCGAGGCGCTGGCGGATGCGTGGGCGAAAACGGTCGACCGGCGGGCTGGCCGCACCCGCTTCGCGCTCAACGCCGACGACCCGCTGATCGCCGACCTCGGCCGCGACGAGCAGGGCAACCGGCGCGAGGGGATCGTCTATTTCGGCATCGACGACGAGACCCAGGCGCTCCCCGAGCTGCAGCACGCCTTCGACGCCAAGCACTGCCGCCGCTGCGGTCACCCGTATGCCTACGAGCGCGCCTTCCTCGCCCACCTCGGCCATTACTCCTGCCCCGACTGCGGGGCGACACGCCCTCGGCCGGAAGTGACGGCAACCCGGATCGAGCTGCACGGGATGCGCGGCTCTTCGCTGACGGTCCAGACGCCGAAAGGCGAGCTGGCGGTGGACCTGCCCCTGCCCGGCCTCTACAACGTCTACAACGCCCTCGCCGCGATCGCCGCCGGCCTAGAGCTGGGGATCGCGGCGGAGCTGATCGCCCCGGCGCTGAACGAGATGCGCGGTGCCTTCGGGAGAGTCGAGACGATTGCGGTCGGCGCCAAGCAGGTCTCGATCCTGCTGGTAAAGAATCCGGCCGGGACCAACGAGGTCCTGCGCACGCTGAGGCTGGAGGCCGACGGCGGCCAAATCGATCTCTGGATCGCCCTCAACGACCGCATCGCCGACGGCCGCGACGTCTCCTGGATCTGGGACGCCGATTTCGAGCTCCTGGCGGGCGCCGTCCGCCGGGTCCTCTGCGCAGGAACGCGGGCGCCGGAGATGGCCCTGCGGCTGAAGTACGCCGGCTGGCCCGAGGAGTCGATCGCGGTCGAGCCGGGGATCGAGGCCTCGCTCGACCGGGCCCTGGCCGAGGCGCCCGAGCAGCTCTTCGCCCTGCCCACCTACACGGCGCTGCTCGAGCTGCACAAGGTGCTCTCGGGGCGCGGGCTCACCAAGGACTTCTGGCGATGAGCGACCCGGTCATCTGGCATGACGTCGAGTGCGGCGGCTATTCGGCCGATCTCCCACTTTGGGAGGAGCTGGCGGAGGGAAGCGTCCTCGACCTTGGTTGCGGGACGGGGCGCGTTGCGCTGCATCTGGCGCGGCAGGGGCACCGGGTCACCGCGCTGGACGCCGAGCCTGCGTTCATCGAGGCGCTCGAGGAGCGCGCCGCGGAGGTCCCGCTTACAGGCATGAGGGGTGATGCGCGGACATTCGAACTCGGCACACAGTTCGATCTCGTGCTCGGGCCGATGCAGTTGCTCCAGCTGTTCGGCGATGCGAACGAGCGCGAACGGTGTCTAGGCTGCGTCGCCGCGCACCTCGCGCCGAGTGGGGTCGCCGCGTTCGCGATCGTCGAGGGGATTCCCGATCCGGTCGACGGTCCCCCTCCCCTGCCCGACACGCGCGAGGTCGACGGCTGGGTCTACTCAAGCCTGCCGATCGAGGCGGGGATCGACGCCGACGTGCTGCGCGCTCGCCGCCTGCGCCAGACGGTCTCGCCCGACGGAGAGCTGAGCGAGCAGCTCGACGAGATACTGCTGAGGATGCTCGACCGCCCGACCCTGGAGCGCGAGGCCGAAGCTGCCGGCTTGCAGCCCGCGGGCGTCCGCACCGTCCCCCCCTCCGCCGACCACGTCGGCTCGACCGTCGTCCTGTTCGGCAAGGAGACCTGATGGAGCTCCGCCTGCTCGCCCTCTATCCGGACCAGATGAACATCTACGCCGACCGCGGCAACATCCTCTTCCTGCAGCGGCGCTGCGAGTGGCGTGGCATCGGGTTCGCTCACGCCACCGCCGGACCGGGCGACGCGGTCGACCCCGGGGCGCACGATCTGCTCTACCTGGGCGGCGGTCAGGACCGCGATCAGCGGGCGGTCGCCGCCGACATGGTCGCGAGCAAGCGCGAGGCCCTGGCGGCGGCGGTCGGCGACGGCGCCGTCCTGCTCGCCGTATGCGGCGGCTACCAACTGCTCGGCGACAGCTACCAGCTCGGCGAGGAGCGCCTGCCGGGGCTCGGGCTGGCCGACCTTGAGACGGTGCGCGAGCCAGGCGAGCGGCTGATCGGCAACGTCGCGATCGAGGCCGACCTCGGCGACGGCCCGCGCACGATCGCCGGCTTCGAGAACCATGGCGGCCGGACCTACCTGGGCGAGAGCGCCGTCCCGCTCGGCCGTGTGTTGAAGGGGCATGGCAACAACGGCAAAGACGGGTTCGAGGGCGTGCGCCGCGACAACCTCGTCGGCACCTACCTGCACGGCCCGCTGCTGCCCAAGAACGCCTGGCTTGCCGATCGTCTCATCGCCCTGGCGCTCGAACGCCGCTACGGCTCAGCCCCGGACCTGGAGCCGCTGGATGACACGCTGGAGCTGGCCGCCGAAGAGTGCGCCCGCGATTTGGCGCTGCGCAGCTGAGTTGCGATGGGCCTGTTCGGGTAGGCAGTGCGGGTGATACCCAACCAAAGACGCCGACGCGGTCGAGCTTTCGACCGCCATGCGACTCAAACCTCGACCGCGCTTGCCGTTCTGCTCGCGGCGGCGATTGCCCTGGCGGCGATCGCGGCGCCGGCACAAGCGGCGCCGAGTTGCGCCGAAGGGCCGCGGATCGAAGGCGACGTCTACTACGGCACCCCGTGCGACGACACGATCAGGGCGCCGCGCAACGTCACCACGGTCTTCGGCGAGGGAGGTAACGACACCCTCTACGGACAGCGCGGCAACGACAGCCTCTTCGGCGGCGAAGGGAACGACCGGCTCTATGGCGGGGTTGGCGACGACCGGCTGCGTGGCGGCCCGGGCAACGACCTCCTCTCCGGCGGCTTCGGCGCCGACTCGCTCGACGGCGAAGCCGGCAACGACTTCGCCCGCGGCGACGCCACGATCGACACGATCATGGACACCGGCGGCGGAACCGACACCCTGAGCTACGCGACCGGGGCGACGCCCGGCTTCTTCGAAAGGCCGAGCGTGTCGGACTACGGCAACTTCCCCACCACGCGCGCCGGGCGCGGTGCCTACGTGAACCTGCAGTCTGGGCTGGGCGACAACGGCCTCGCCCCTGACGGGGGCGGGGTCGACGAAGACATCGAAGGGACGAGCTTCGAGATCGTAATCGGGAGCCCGTTCCCCGATTTCATCGTCGGCACCTCCGCCGACCAGACGATCTACGGCGGCGGTGGCGCCGACGTGATCCTCGGCGAAGGAGGCAACGACGTCGTCTACGGCGGTGCCGACGGCGACAGCTGCACCGCGTCAACCGTCTTCGAATGCGAGACGAGCGAAGAAGAAGTCGAACTCCGCGATCCCGGGGCGATCGAGGTCGGGCTGATGGCGCCGCAGTCGGGCCAGAGCCCCGCCCTCTACC
>DAIRWC010000130.1:3329-5175 GCA_036802505.1 Solirubrobacterales bacterium | reverse complement strand
ACCCGCGACCTCCGGCGTGACAGGCCGGCGCTCTAACCAACTGAGCTACGCCCCCTGAAGACGGGCGAGGGGATCGCCCAGCGGGGATTATCTCAGGGTCGCTGGATTTGTAGCTTGAAGGCTCTCCCGGAGCGGCGGGATGAGCGGAATCGCGACCCGCGGTCAGCGGGGTGCCGAAGGCCCGTGGTGGCGCCCGCCCGCGCAGCTGGTGGCCACCACGGCCGTACCGAGTTAGGATGCTGCTGTCTGGCACAGCTTGAGCGTGGACGCAACCGCTTGGGCGCATTACCGTTATCTCTGGATGAACGACCTGCAGCGACTTTCACGAGGACGGACTACGCAGCACCGAGCGCGCCTGTGAGGAATCGCCTCGCAAGAGCCGTGGTGTCGGCTTTGCTCGGGCGCGTCCGCGCCGGCCAGGTCGAAATCATCGAGGGCGCGCGGCGGCGGCTGTTCGGGCCTGACGGCGCGGAGCTACGGGCGAGGGTGACGATCTGCGATCCGGCTGCCTGGCGCGGGCCGCTGCGGGGCAGCCTGGGGCTCGGCGAGACCTACCTGGAGGGGCTCTGGGAAACCGACGACTTGGTCACGCTGCTGCAGATCGCGGCGCGGGAGGCGGGCGGACCTAGCCGGCTGAGGCGGCTGATCCAGCGACTGCGCGGCCTTGCGCACCGGCTGTTCCGGCTGGTTCCAGAGAACAGCAGGCGCGGCGCCCGCAGGAACATCTCCGCCCACTACGACCTCGGCAACGAGCTTTTCTCGGCCTTCCTCGACCAGCGGATGATGTATTCGTGCGCCCACTTCGAGCGACCCGGTGTGACGCTCGAGGAGGCGCAGCTGGCGAAGCTGGAACAGATCTGCGCCAAGCTCGAGCTCGGCCCCCACGACCACCTGTTGGAGATCGGCACCGGCTGGGGCGGGTTGGCCGTGCACGCCGCCCGCGAGCACGGCTGCCGGGTGACGACGACGACGATCTCCCGGGAGCAGCACCGCCTGGCCGGCGAACGCGTGCGTGAGGCCGGCCTCGGCGATCGCGTCACCGTGCTTTTCGAGGACTACCGCGACCTGCGCGGCAGCTACGACAAGCTGGTCTCGGTCGAGATGATCGAGGCGGTCGGGTGGCAGCACTTCGACGAGTTCTTCCGCCGCTGCGACGCCCTGCTCGCCCCCGGCGGACTGATGTTCCTGCAGGCGATCACGATCGACGACGACCTCTACGAGGCGGAGAAGGCAAGTCGCAGCTTCGCCAACACGCACGTCTTCCCCGGCGGCTGCCTGCCCTCGAAGGCGACAATCGCCTCCTGCCTCGCACGGGCGACCAGCCTGCGCCAGGTCTGGTCCGCCGACATCACCGCCGACTACCCGCCGACGCTGGCTGTCTGGCGGCAGCGCTTCCTCGCCGCCTGGGATCGACTGCGCGCGCACGGCTACGACGAGCGCTTCCGCCGCCTCTGGGTCTTCTACCTGACCATCTCGGAGGTCGGCTTCCGCGAGGGCCGGATCGGCGACGTCCAGGCACTGCTGGCAAAACCGCAATACTCCGCGACGTCGTGATCATCGAGCGAACCGAGAACCCGACCTGGCTGTCGAACGCCTACCTGGTCGCCGACGAGGCAGGCGGCAAGGGTGTGCTGATCGACGGCAACGACGACCTCGGGCCGCTGCTGGAGCGGGCCGAGCGGGACGGCATCGAGATCACCCACGTCCTCGTCACCCACCCCCACGGCGACCACGTCGCCGGCCTGGCCGAGGCACGGCAACGGATCGGCAACCCGCCGGTGGTTGGGCTGCTGCTCAGCAAGCTGGTGGCCGCAGCCGAGCACGGCGTCCGGCTGCACATCGCGGC
>DAIRWC010000130.1:0-3319 GCA_036802505.1 Solirubrobacterales bacterium | reverse complement strand
CCCGCCGCTGGTCGCCCACGTCGAGACCGCCGCCGAGCTGGAGGAGGAGGTCGGAGAGACGATCGCCGACGGCGGCGCACTGACCACCGGCGGGCTCGAGATCGAGGCGATCTACACGCCCGGCCACGCCGCCGGACACCTCGCCTTCCTCGTCAACGGGTCCGACGTCTTCACCGCCGACGTCCTCTTCAAGGGGACCGTCGGCGGGACGATGGCCCCGGGCGCCAGCGGCTTTGCCGACCTCAAGGCCTCGGTGATGCGGCTGCTGGAGCTGCCGCCGGAGACGCGGGTCCACCCTGGCCACCGCGAGCCGACGACGATCGGCGATGAGCGGGAGGACAACCCCTTCGTGCGGATCTGGCGCGGCCTCGAGGAGACGGGAGACGAGCAGGTCACCGTCTGGGACCGCCCGGCGACGCTGAAGCTCTGGGCCCCCGACTACGACGGCGGCAACAAGGCTTGGATCGTCTTCGGCGACGACGGCACCGAGGCGATAGTCGGCGGCTCGCAGGTCGTACGAGCCGCCGAAGACGCCTAACGGATCACGGCTTCCATGAGGATCCAGCAGCCGTCGGTGCTGGTTGCGGGGGCGAACGGGGCTCTGAGGTTGAGGCCGCCCTGGTAGATCAGGGTGTTGTCGCCACCCGAGGAGCAGCGGATCGCTGACATCGGGGCGCCGTTGGTGTGCATGGCGAGCTGCTGGCCCTTCTTGACCGGGACGTTCACCTTGAAGCTCTCGACCCGGTAGCTGTCGCTTCCCCAGTTGGCTTCGCTCTGGCCCTGGTAGGAGATCTTCGGGCCATTGGCGACGACCTTGGCTTCATTGGAGCCGAACAGGGTCGAGCGCTTGACCTTGGCGATCTGCAGCCGGAACGTGCCAGGCCCGCCGGCGATCAGCCGGATCTTCTTGATCGTGCCGCTGCGGGGAGCGAGTTCGCCGCCGTCGGGACGTCCGTAGGCTTCGTTCTGGACCATCGTGCAGGGGACCAGGCTTTCCTGGTTGCAGGGCAGGCCCGGCAGCGAGTTCGAGGGCTGAACCGTGGGGTCGAGCTTGGCGCCGAACTTGACCGGGGCCTTGGCCATGCCGGCCGCGGGGGCGACCATCGGGGCGAGGCTGGCGAGGGCGGCGGCGAGGATGACGATGCGGGTGCGGAACATTGGGATCTCCTTTTGAGTGGGGTTCGGGACTGAGGTCAGCTTCGCCCGGAACCCGTCGCGCGCCCAGAATCCCAAGGGGTGGTATCCCTCACCCCGTGAACGACCGCAAGCAGACCAGCGCGCCCGAGCTGAAGGCCCAGATCGACGCCGAACGCCGTGGCCGTCCCTTCCTCGTCTTCCGCGACGGCGGCGGCGAGCAGCGGATCGTCACGGTCGAGGCGGGCACGGCGGCGCTCTGGGTGGGACGGGGAGAGTCGGCGGACGTGCGGCTCGACTGGGACGGGGAGGTCTCGGCCCTGCACGCTCAGATCGAGGTGGTCCGCGACGAGTGCACGCTGCTCGACGACGGCCTCTCCCGCAACGGCTCCTTCGTCGGTGAGCAGCGGGTCGACGGGCGGCGGCGCCTGCGCGACGGCGACACCCTGCGCTTCGGCCAGACCACGGTCCTCTTCCGCCGCCCCGGCGAGGGCGCGCCGGAAGCGACCGTCGCCGCCGGCCAGGTACCGGCCGCAGCAGCGGTCTCGCCCGGCCAGCGCCGGGTCCTGCTCGCCCTCTGCCGCCCTTATAAGGAGGGCGACCCGTTCGCCACTCCCGCCACCAACCAGGCGATCGCCGACGAGCTGCATCTCAGCGTCGATGCGGTCAAGACCCACATGCGGGCACTCTTCGAGAAGCTCGAGGTCGGGGACCTGCCGCAGAACCAGAAGCGCGTCGCCGTGGTCGAGCGCGCTCTGCAGAGCGGCGTCGTCAGCCGCCGCGAGCTCTGACGCAAGGGATGCGTCAGGCGTGATCCACGCCTGCGCAAGGGCAGCGGACGTATGTGCGATTGGAGGGTGGGCGTTTTCCCCGGACACTCTCCAGTGACCCCTGGGGGGTTCATGCACCTGGCCCTAGCCCTAACCGCCACCGACATCAAGGAATTCTTCTTCGACTGGTACCCCGTCTTCGGGGTCTTCTTCATGTTCGGGCTGTTGATCGTCTTCGTGACGCTGCTGCGCGGCACGATGGGGACGACCAAGCCCGAAACCGTGAAGGCGAGCAAGACCGAGCCGGTGCTCTGGGAGGAGGTGCAGGGCGTCGACGCGGCCAAGGACGAGCTGATGGACGTCGCCGAGTGGCTGCGCGACCCCGACCGCTTTGCCGCGCTCGGCGCACAGCCGCCGCGCGGGGTGCTGCTGTTCGGCCCGCCGGGCACCGGCAAGACGATGCTGGCGCGGGCAGTTGCCGCGCAGGCCGGCGTCGATTTCTTCTCGGCCTCGGGTTCGAGCTTCGTGGAGATGTTCGTGGGGAGGGGAGCCGCCCGCATCCGGCGCCTGTTCAAGGAGGCTCGCAAGTCGGGCCGGGCCGTCATCTTCATCGACGAGCTGGACGCCGTCGGCGGCGCGCGCAGCAGCGGCGGTGGAGATGGCGGCTCGAGCGAGCGCGAGCAGGCCCTCAACCAGCTGCTGGTCGAGCTCGACGGCTTCGAGAAGGACCCGGGCACGGTGATCGTGATCGCCGCCTCCAACTACGTCGACAAGCTCGACAAGGCGCTGCTGCGGCCGGGGCGCTTCGACCGTCAGGTGCTGGTCTCCCCGCCCGACCGCGACGGCCGCGAGGCGATCCTGCGGGCGCACGCGAAGGGCAAGCCGCTCGGCCCCGACCTCGACCTGACCGACGTCGCCCGCAAGACGACCGGGATGACCGGCGCCCAGCTCGCCAACGCGCTCAACGAGGCGGCGATCATCGCCGGGCGGGCGGGACGCAAGGCAATGGCGCGGGAGGACCTCGACGAGGCATTGCTGCGCCAGTCGGTCGGCTCGCAGCAGGCCCGGCGACTGAGCCAGAAGGAGCGCCGGATCGTCGCCTACCACGAGGCGGGGCACGCGCTCTGCCGCAGGCTGCTGGGCCTCGACCCGCCGGAGATCCTCAGCATCGTGCCGCGCGGGCCGGCGCTCGGCTTCGTCGGCCACTCGCCGCAGGAGGACACCTACCTGAAGTCTCGCGAGGAGCTGCTCGACGAGCTGGTGACGCTGCTCGGGGGGCGCGCCGCGGAGGAGGAGGTCATGCACGAGTCCTACTCGGGCGCCGTCGACGACCTGCACCGTGTGCACCTGGTCTGCAAGCAGATGGTCGCCGAGTTCGGCATGGGCGTGGCCCTGGACGCCGACGGAGCGCCGCC
>DAIRWC010000129.1:0-5219 GCA_036802505.1 Solirubrobacterales bacterium | reverse complement strand
GGCCAGCAGCGGCGCCTCCTCGCCGGCGCGGGCGATCGAGGAGCAGAGGCCGTCGACCGAGAGCGTGGCGAAGGAGGCTTCGTCGCGCCAAATGGATGCGGCGGGGCCCTCGTGTCCGGAGGGCGCGCCGGCGCGGAGCAGTTTGTCTAGCAGCGAAGGGATCTCGACCATTGCGAAGGCAGCAGTATGTCGAGTCGAACAGATGTACGCAGCGATGCAATTGGAATAGTTTTCCCCGCGATGAGCGAAACGACGAAGACCTACCTGGTGACGGGCGCCTCTAGCGGCATCGGCGAGGCAGCCGCGAAGCGGCTGGCCCGCGAGCCGGGCGCCGAACTGATCCTGGTCGCTCGCCGCGAGGAGCGGCTGCGCGCCCTGGCCGAGGCGCTGCCCTGCGAGGCGAGCTGGCTCGCCGCCGACCTGACCGCGGCGGATGCCCCGGAGCGGGTCCGAGCCCATCTCGCGGAGCGGCACGCCGGCCGACTCAACCTGTTGGTCAACAACGCCGGAGCCTCATGGCGCGGCTCCTTCGGCGAGGAGGGCTACGAGAACGTGCGTCGCCACATGGAGATCAACTTCGACGCCGTCGCCCGTCTCACCGAGGCGCTGCTGCCGGCACTGCGCGCCTCGACGCCGAGCGCGATCGTCAACATCGCCAGCACCTCGGGCCGGGTCGCTCGGGCGCGAACCGGCTCCTACTCGGCCAGCAAGTTCGCGCTGATCGGTTGGACCGACGCCCTCTATGCCGAGGAGCGCCCCCACGGAGTCCACGTCGGCATGGTGTTGCCCGGCTTCATCGAGACCGAGGGATTCCCGGCTACCGAGCTGCGCGAGCGGGCGCTGACCCGCTGGACGGTCTCCAGGCCGGAGAAGGTCGCCGAGGCGATCGTCGAGACTGGCCTGCGCGGCAAGGCGGAGCGCTACGTACCGCGGCCGTACGCGCTGGCCGCGGTCGCCCGCATCGTTCTCCCGGGACTGGTGCGCCGCGTGCTCTCCGGCGGTGCAGCCTCGAACCTGACGACGAGCACCGGGGCGGAAGCGGACGACTGAGCGCTGCCCTGGACCCGGGCGGTCAGCCGGCGATGTGGCCGAAGCGGCAGTAGTGGAAGTGGAAGACGATGCTGGTGTTGTTGGCCGAGATGCCGGCGCGTTCGGCCAAGATCGACTCGTGGGTCGCTTTGATCTTTTCGCCGGCCTTGTAGTACTTGCCGACTTCTCGCAATCGCTGCTTGAGCAGCCGTATCGAGCCGAGCCAGTGTTCGATTCGCCTTTCGTCGACGCTGGGGGCGGGGACTGGCCTCAGCTGTTTGATCAGTCCGCCGACAGAGCCAGAGACCTGGATGAACTGCTTGCCTACTGGCCCGAGCTTCCCCATGTTGACCCGCTCCTTGGCGCCGGCCATGATCTTTTCGTTGGTGCTGCGGTTCTTCTGGCAGATCGGCTCGACCTGCGTCTTGTAGCTGTCACGCGTCTGTTCTTCGCCGGCAGCCAGCGGCGCGATGGCAAGCATCGCGAATGCGACAGCGGCGAATGTCCCCAGCGTCCTCTTCATCTCCCAGGAAACACCCAGGTTAGAGACTGGCGCCCGCCGCCCAGTCCCGGCTAGGATTCGCGACCGTGATCTCGACCAACCAGTTTAAGAACGGCAGCCACGTCGAAATCGACGGGTCCGTTTTCAGGATCCTCGAGTTCCAGCACGTCAAGCCCGGCAAGGGCGGGGCGTTCGTTCGCACCAAGCTGCGCAAGATCGACGACGGCTCGGTGCAGGACAAGACGTTCAGGGCGGGGGAGAAGTTCAGGCCGGTCCACACCGAGTCGCGCAAGATGCAGTACCTCTACGACTCCGGCGAGGCGGCTGTCTTCATGGACAGCAACGATTACGAGCAGATCGAGATCCCGAGCGAGATCGTCGGCGAGTCGATGCAGTGGGTCCTGCCCAACGACGAGGTCGACATCCTCTTCGTCGACGAATCCCCGAGCGACGTGCAGGTCGCCAGTGCGGTCGAGATGAAGGTCACGCAGACCGATCCCGGCGTAAAGGGCGATACGGCCTCCGGCGGCGGCACCAAGCCCGCGACGCTTGAGTCGGGCGTGGTCGTGCAGGTCCCTCTTTTCATCGACGAGGGCGAGACGATCCGAGTCGACACCGAGAGCGCCAAGTACATCTCCCGCGCTTAACGGGTCCGCCGGTCCGAAGCGCGAGAATAGGCCGATGCGCAGATCCGACCAGCGACGCGACGCCGTCTTCGCCTGCTATCAGCGCGACGTCACCGGGCGCCCACTGAGCGAGCTGCTGGACGACGTCCGCCCCTTTACCCGCGAGTTGGCCGAGGCGGTCGACTCGCGCCGCGAGGAGCTCGACGCGACGATCGGCGGCCACGCCCGTGGCTGGGAGCTGAAGCGGATCGCGCCGCTGGAGCTGAACGTGATGCGGGTTGCCCTCTATGAGATCGAACACAGCGAGGACGTGCCCGACGAGGTGGCGATCGACGAGGCGGTCAAGCTCGCCAAGGAGTACTGCGGCGCAGACGCGCCCGGCTTCGTCAACGGGATCCTCGGCGCGATCGTGCGCGGCCGCCAGCAAGGTGCGGTGACGTGAGCGAGACGGGGCGCCTGCGCGAGATCTCCACTCGCCTGCAGGCGATCGCCGCGGAGCTGGAGGGCTCGGAGACGAGCGACGAGCGGGCCGCCGAGCTGGCCCACGAGGCGGCCGAGCTCTCGACCGAGGCGGTCGAGGAGGCAAACCGCCGTATCCGCGAGTCGAACGGCTCATAGTGCCCGGCGGGTTCCGGTGCGCCTTTTGCACCCTCCACGTACATAAGGCGCACCGGAGATGAGCTATCCCGAGGAGCTGCGCGCCCTGGTCGACGCCGAGCTGGAGCGCCTCCGCTTTGCCGCCCAACCCGCCACGGCCGGGCTCGAGGAGGCGATGCGCTACTCGCTGCTCGCCGGGGGCAAGCGGGTGCGGCCGGTTCTCGCCCTGGCCACGGCACGCGCCCTCGGCGCCGATCCGGCCCGCTACCTGCCGGTTGCCGCGGCACTCGAGCTGATCCACACCTACTCGCTGATCCACGACGACCTGCCGGCTATGGACGACGACGGGCTGCGCCGTGGGCTGCCGACTGCGCACGTCAAGTACGGGGAGGACGTCGCGATCCTGGCGGGGGACGGTCTCTTCGCCGAGGCGATCCGGCTCTTCTGCGAGCAGCCTGGCGAGCCGGCGCGAGTGCTCGCCGCGCTGTCGGAGCTGGCGGGCGCGACGGGCGTCGACGGCATGGTCGGCGGTCAGTACGTGGACGTGATCGGCGACGCCGAGGACGCCAAGGCGTTGCGCACGCTGCACGGCCTGAAGACCGGCCGACTGATCGCCGCCGCGGTCGGCGTCGTACTTACCCTTGAGGGTGCGGCCGAAACTGAGACAATTCCCTATCGCCGGTTTTCCGGCGAGCTCGGCGTCCTCTTCCAGATCGTCGACGACATCCTCGACGTGACCGGAAGCGACGAGCAACTCGGCAAGCCCCGTGGAAGCGACGAGCGACATGGAAAACTCACTTACGTCAGCCTCTTTGGCCTCGAGCGGGCGCGCGAGCTGGCGGCCGAGTCACACGCGAAGGCGACAGCGGCGCTGGCCGAGGCGAGCGGCGACACGGGCGACCTGAGAGGGATCGCCGACTACATCTTCACCAGGAACGAATGAGCGACAAGCCACCAAGACTGTTAAACGGGATCGATTCTCCCGCCGACCTGCACGAGCTCGACGACGAGCAGTTGCAGCAGGTCGCGCAGGAGATGCGCACCTACATCATCGACACGATCGGTGAGATCGGCGGCCACTTCGGCGCCAACCTGGGCACCTGCGAGCTGGCCGTCGCCCTGCACAGCCTGCTCGATTCGCCCCGCGACAAGGTTCTCTGGGACGTCGGCCACCAGGCCTACCCGCACAAGATCCTCACCGGCCGCCGCGACGCCCTGCCGACAATCCGCCAGTACGACGGCCTGGCGCCGTTCTGCTCGATCTTCGAGTCCGAGCACGACATCATGGGGGCCGGCCACGCCTCGACCTCGATCGGCTATGCCGTCGGCCTCAAGGAGGCGATGCGCAAGGGGATCGGCGAGGACGGCAAAGTCGCCGCGGTGATCGGCGACGGGGCGCTGACCGGCGGCGTCGCTTACGAGGCGCTGCACGCTGCCGGCGGCCTGCAGACGCCGATCGTGATTGTGCTCAACGACAACGGCATGTCGATCTCACCCAACGTCGGCGCGCTCTCGCGCTACTTCAACCGGGTGCGGCTCAACCCGCGCCTCTACCACGCCCGCGAGGGGGTCGAGGACCGGCTGACCAAGCTGCCGCTGGGGCTGGGGGGGCGGATCGAACGGCTGGGGCCGGAGATCAAGTCGGCGATCAAGGCCTACTGGGCGCCGGGGCTCTTCTTCGAGGAGCTCGACCTCGCCTACATGGGCGTGATCGACGGCCACGATGTGCACGCCCTGCGCGACGCCCTGCGCGAAGCATTCGAGGCCGACCGTCCGGTCGTCGTGCACATCCACACGGTCAAGGGCAAGGGGTTCGCGCCGGCGGAGGAGGGCGGCCTGGAGGGGATGGAGCAGTGGCACGCCGCCAAGCCGAAGAGCATCGTCAACGGGGCCCCCGCGCCGAAGCCGGTGCCGGTCAAGGAGTCCGACTCGCCCGAGGCGATCGCCCCCGAGCGGTTGGAGAAGCCGCCCGCGGCCAGCGCCCCGCCCCAGTACACCCAGGTCTTCGCCGACGCGATCGTCGCCGAAGCGGAGCGCGACGAGCGCGTGATCGGGATCACCGCTGCGATGGCCGGCGGGGCCGGGCTGCAGAAGCTCGCCGACGAGGTGCCCGGGCAGTACTACGACGTCGGCATCGCCGAGCAGAACGCGGTCCTGCTCGCCTCAGGCCTCGCCCTGCAAGGCGCGAAGCCGGTCTGCGCGATCTACTCGACCTTCCTCCAGCGCGCCTACGACCAGATCATCCACGACGTCTGCCTGCAGGAACTGGACGTCACCTTCGCGCTGGACCGGGCCGGGCTGGTCGGCGACGACGGGCCGACGCACCATGGCGTCTTCGACATCTCCTACTTCCGGCCGCTGCCCAACGTCGTGGTGATGGCGCCCCGCGACGAGGCGATGCTGGTCAACATGCTGCGCACGGCGATCGCCCACGACGGACCGGCGGCGCTGCGCTACCCGCGCGG
>DAIRWC010000128.1:3082-5272 GCA_036802505.1 Solirubrobacterales bacterium | reverse complement strand
CCGTCAGACGCAGGGTTGCGTCGAGCAAAAGCGCCCGCTCGGTGGCGATCGGCAGCGCGCGGATGTCCACGGACCACGGTTGGTGTCGGGACCCTGACACCGATCCAGGGGATGCCGCCCCGAGCCGGAGCAGCGCCGGGTCGATGACTGCCAGCGCCCAGTTCGCAAGCTCCTCGACACTGGACTGGAAGCCGGCCGGGTCCGCCGCCTTGAGACGCTCGCGCGCGACCATCGCCACTCCCCCCACGCCCCCATAGGCCACCGATGCCGGGAGCTCAAACCCGTCATCCAGTCCACCCAGGCGCCGCCGAAACAAGCCGGCGAAGTCGCTTTCGGTCTTCCGCATCCGAGCACGAGCGGCGTCGCCGACCGCGAGCGGTTCCAACAATCCGACGCAGCCGGCCGCGGGTTGCTCGACCACAGCGCCGGCAAATGCCTCCAACCCCCGTTCCACGAGGTCGGCCCGAGTTGCGCTGCCCCGAGTGGCATCGGCGACCGAGGCGAGGACGGTAGCGGCGATCTCCTCGTGAGCCGCGTGGAAGCAGTCTTCTTTGCCCGCGTAGAGCTTGTACAGGGTGGCTTTCGAAACCTGGGCACGCTTGATCAGCTCGCGCACCGTTACCGCCGCGTAGCCCCGTTCATAGACCATCTCGGTCATCGCCCGGCGCAGGCGGCCGCGCCGGTCCGCTGCGACCTCCGCGGCCGATTGTGCAGGACCGGGATGCAGCCGACCACCGCTCACATCGCCCTCCACCGTCGATTGACCCTCAAGAAAAAGGACAACCGTGTTTATATCTTCATGCCCGGCGAGGAGGGGGCTTGCCCTTCATGCAGCCTGCGCTGCGGACTCGATTCGCCGCGTCGAAATCGGGTCGGCGGCGATCCACCGTGATCGGCCGGCTCTCAGCCACTCGTGCCTGAAATGGAGGGCGATTCTGGCCGTCTGCAGAACACATCTGGCCGTTATGGGGCTTAAGCGCGCATTCGCCGCGGTCCTTCAGCAAACCCACAGTCCATGCGGGTATCCTTGCCCTGGCGGAACCGCTGGAGACCCAGCGGAACCCCGCACGAGGGGCTATAGCTCAGCTGGCAGAGCGCCTGGATCGCACCCAGGAGGTCGGCGGTTCGAATCCGCCTAGCTCCACTCACCGACACCCCCTGCAAACGGGCAACTTCGCTCTTCAGGGGGAAACTTGAACCATCGCCTCCTATTCCCCTCATTTCGGGAACTAGTTCCCGAAATGGCCTGGATACGCGGGGATTGACGCCGATTCCCGTCGATTCCGCCTCGCTTTCCTGCCACGGCCGAGCTACGTTCGCCACCGTTGGCAAGACATAAGTAAGTGCCCCCGGCGGCGGTGGAACGCCCCGGGGGCGTGGCACCGAAGCAACAGCCTTCGATGCGGAAGAAACGGTACTGCCGTTGCCCTTTGCCGGGGCGGCATCCAGGCCGGTCTTCGGTGCCCCTACCGAAAGGGGCCCGATGCCCAACACCACCATCACGATCACCCGCGAGCAGCGCCAGCCGCTGCACCGCCTGGTCACCCAGCACATCAGCGGGATCGGCGACGTCGATATGAAGCTCTCGGCCGGCGATTTCGCGGCGGCCGAGCAACTCGGTCTCGAGTACAGCGAAGACATCCGCATGCTCAACGACTTGGGCTGGGACCCCGAGGACGAGCGGGATTTATTCGATCTCACCCTCCCCCCGCACGACCTGATGGAAGCGCTGAAGCGTCTGCGCCACGACGCAGAGGACGGGCTGTCGGAGAAGGAAGAGCAGCGCGCCCGCGAGGAGGCCGACGAGGTGAGGGCGTACTTCGAGAGCGCGCGGGACGTCTGCCGCGAGCTGATCGACACCCTTGACACGCGGGGCGAGCGGCCATGACCTTGAAGATCGACCGCGAGGAGCGCGATTGCCTGCATGCGCTCATGGCCTACCGCTTCTTCATCGGCGACGACCTGCGTCTGGAGCGCGCCCGCGCCCAGAGCGTGACCCAGCTCCAACTTGCCCGCGAGTTCTACGAGGACATGCAGCTCATGGCGGATCTCGGCTGGCTCCATCAGGAGCTGATGGAAGCGCTTGGGATGCCGGAGGCATCTTGGGCCGAGTTCGAGCTGACCCTGCCCGCCGCCGACCTTCGCGGCGCCCTCCAGCGCGCTCGCGCCGACGCCAGACACGGGTTCGCC
>DAIRWC010000128.1:898-3072 GCA_036802505.1 Solirubrobacterales bacterium | reverse complement strand
TACGTGGCCGACACCTGGAACGGCCGCATCCAGACCCCGAACGAAACCGACGAGGAGCGCCGGGAGCGCTTTGCGGCCGCCGTGCGGACCTGCGACGCGCTCCTATCCCGCCTCGCCAACCAAGAGGAGGCACCAGCATGAGCGCCCAAAAAGAGAAAGAGGCACCGGAAGGCAAGAAAGAGTCCGGCACCGCCGGCAAGAACGGTGGTGATGGCGGAAACGCCGCCAGCCCGAAGTCCAAACCCGGTGGCAAACCGAAAGCCACCGCCAAAGGGGCTAAGCGCCTGCGCCCCGGGGAGCTGGACGGCCTCGTCCTCTCCCACATGTGCAAAAACGAAAAAGACTTGCCGATGACGCCGGGGACGATCGCGAAGGCGATCGGGCGCTCATCGGGAGCCGTCGGGAACTGTCTGGAGCGGCTGGCGAAAGACGGGAAGGCCCGACAGGCGAAAAAAGCTCCCCGCGCCTACGACCTCAAAGGGGTCAAAGCGCGGTGAGGCGACGGGTTAGTAGGCCGGAGGGCACCGGCTCGGCGTTGGGAAATGACGCCCCATCGTCGAGTCGCAGGCCACCGATGGCCCTCCGGCCGAACACCCGCGCGTTCTCTTCACCGAGGCCCTCCTAGTCGCCCCTAAAAAATGGAGCTGCGCCATAGCTGTGAGGAGTGCGGCCAGGGGCTGATTCACCTCGGGCTCGGACCTCCTCCAGCCCGCTGTGAGGACTGCGTACCGCAGACCGGGCCCGGAAGCCCGATGCTCGCTCAGTTCGCGACGAATCTCCGGCGACTCAGGGTCAAGACCGGACTTGACGCGAACGGCGCGCTTGAAGAGCAGTCGGGCCTATTCGGCGTCGGCAGCTACGAATCCCAGCACCAGCACCTGAGCCGCGAACCGGGGGTCGCAAGCATCCTGAAGATCACCCACGCTTTGGGCTGCTCCGTCGACGACCTCACCACTCGGATCTATTGGCACCCAGGCCAGATCGCCGAACGAGGCGAGGGAAGGGGTGTCCGGTGGCGCGAACAGCGACTGGCCGGCTTCTTCCAGGTGCTCGCGCCCAACGAGGCCGCATTTGAGCCGAGGCAGCCGCCAGTGCCGGTCGCAAACCGGAGGAGGGCCGCAGAGGTCTTCGGTCAGAACGTCCGCGACGCGCGGACACGTCGGCACCTGACCCAGGCCGCTCTTGCCGGCGCGGCGGGGTTGAGCAAGGACGCCATGACTCTGATCGAGCGTGGCATTACCGAGACCACGACGACTCATCTCTTTGGCATCGCCCGCGCCCTCCACATTCCCCCCGAGGCGCTGCTCAATGGCATGTACTGGACGCCTACTAGCACCGCCGACCTGACCCCGGCAGCGCGGGCGGTGCCGGAGCGGAACCAAACTCGAAAGGGCGCTCGACCGCGACGAGACGGCTGCCAGGAAATCGCCAACGAAGCGCCATCGGACCGCCCGGGGCTGCAGGCTGGGGGCCGACCCGGTGCGGACACGAGAGAAGGCGCGGCAGACCGCTTCGGGGCCAACTTGTTGCTGCATCGCGGCCGGGCAGGCTTGAGCCTCCAGCAGGCCGGGGAAGCGGCCGAGCTCGACCGCACCTATTGGTGGAAGATGGAGCACGGCCAATGGCTCCCTCAGCTCGCCCTCCTCGTGAAGATCGCAGCGACGGTCAACGTTAGGTGCGGGGTGCTCACGGCGGGGATCAGATGGAGTCAAGATGAGCGCGGGTTTCAAGTTTTCGATGTCGCCGTGGAGGAACGCTCCGTCGCGAGCCAGATGGGCCAGAATGCTCGCGCCGCACGTCGCCGGCTCGGCGTCTACCAGCAGCAGGTAGCCGAGCGTGCGGCGATGCGCCGCTCGGAGGTCGCCGAAATCGAGTGCGGGCGGCGGCCATTCAGAATCTTCGCCATCGTCAAGCTCGCCGCAGCGTTGGAGCTTGACTTCTCCGAGCTGCTCGAGGGGATCGTCGACTGGTCGGTACGGCCCCTTCCCGCGCCCGAGTTCGCCCCCGGAGAGCCGAAGCCAACCAAAGCCGAGCGCGACGCCGAACTCGTCCGGCTCTGGCAGGAGGAAAGGTCGCTCAAGGAGATCGCCGATGCCCTTGGGCTGGAGAGCGGGACGGTCGGTCACTACATCAGCGACCTTCGCGACGCCGGCGAGCGCCTTCCTTACCGGCGG
>DAIRWC010000128.1:0-888 GCA_036802505.1 Solirubrobacterales bacterium | reverse complement strand
CGCCGCGGGGGGCGGTCGAGATCGCGAAGCGTCGTCGTCGTCGCACACGCCTGTCGGTTTGACGCCCCGAGCCCAACGTCCGCGCAGCACAGCCCGAGCACGCGCCCTCCGGGGCGACACCCCTCGGACCACCGCCGATCCCCGACAGGTCGGCGCACACAGCCCCGCAAAACTCGGCCGGCCCCTCTAACCCGCCCTTAACTGCCCCTGGCGAGCCTTTCCAAGGCCCAGATGAGGGCGTCACCGACCTCGGTGGTGCGCCTTCCGTCTGTGTCCAGCCACTCCTCGCCCTCGGCCACCACGCCGCCGCGCTCGAGCAGGGCCCAGAGCAGCGCCGGGTCCAGTCGGGCGGAGGGGAACTCCTCGGCCTCGGTGCCCGCGACCGCCTGGACGCCGACCTGTGGCGCACCTTCCAGCCGCAGCTCAGCGCGGCCGAGCCGCGTGAGGCCGAGCCAGTCCGCCAATGCCCGGACGGAATGCTTCCCGGTGAGCACGATCCTGCCCTCGCCGAAGAGGAAGACTCCGACTACGAGCAGAGCCTCGCGCGGGACGCTCTTGCTGCTCTCACCATCGACGCCCTCCAGAAGCCGACCGCTCGCGATCAGCGCCCGGTCGGCCAGCGACTCGCGGCGATGGTGGTCGGGACCACCGGCCTGGAAATGGATCTCGACCTCAGCGACCTCGGCCTGGGGGCGGCCGACTATCGCCGAGCCACGGGGGATTCCAGCGGTGGCCCGGTGCCCACCGGCGGGGATGTAGAGGACGATCTCGCGTCGCTCGGGAATCGCCGCCCTCACCGCCTCGGGCGTCGGAGCCGTGGCAGAAATTGCAATGCACACCGTAGAGCGCTCTGCCGCGGGCTAGTGCCTCGGGATCGGCGGGTGGGCG
>DAIRWC010000127.1:3652-5312 GCA_036802505.1 Solirubrobacterales bacterium | reverse complement strand
GAAACCCCCAGCAGTTGGCGCTCGGCACCGGCGGGGTTGGTCAGCGGCCCGAGGAAGTTGAAGATCGTGCGCACGCCGAGCGCCTTGCGCGCCGGTATGACGTTCGCCATCGCGGCATGGTGGCGGGGAGCGAACATGAAGCCGAAGCCGACCTCGTCGATGCACTGACCGACTTTCGCCGCGTCGAGCTCGATGTTCACGCCGAGCGCCTCCAGCAGATCGGCAGAGCCGCAACGGCTGGTGTTCGAGCGATTGCCGTGCTTGGCGACCGCGCAGCCGGCGCCGGCCGCGACCAGCGCCGCCGTGGTCGAGACGTTGAAGGTCGAAGGGCCGCCGCCGGTGCCGGCGGTGTCGACGAGGTCTTCGCGCGAGGTCTCGACGGCGGCGGCGAGCGAGCGCATCGTCCGCGCCAGGCCGACCAGCTCGGGCACCGTCTCGCCCTTCGCCCGCAGGGCGATCAGGAAGGCGCCCGTCTGAACCTCGTCGGTCCGCCCCTCCATGATCTCGGCCAGCACCGCGGCGGCGTGATCGGCGGTCAGGTGGTCGCCGGCGCAGACCGCGTCGATCGCCCGGCTGACGATGTCGTTAGGCATCGCGGCCTCCCGCGGTAGAGGTTTGTCCCGCCATCCGGCTCAAACCTCTACCGCACTCCAAGGAAGTTCGCCAGCAGGTGCTTGCCCTGCGGAGTGAGGACCGACTCGGGGTGGAACTGGACGCCCTCGGCCGGCAACTCGCGGTGGCGGACACCCATCACGACATCGCCGAGGCTGGCGCTCAGCTCCAGCTCCCCGGGCAGGTCGGGGTCGGCGACCAGCGAGTGGTAGCGACCGGCGACGAGCGGGCTGGGCACCCCCGCGAAGATCGTCCGGCCGTCGTGGCTGACCTCGGCCTCCTTGCCGTGGATCGGCTCGCCCTGCACGGTCCGGCCGCCGAACGCCTCGACCAGCGACTGGTGCCCGAGGCAGACGCCCAGCACGGGAGTGCCGGCTCCCGCGAAGCGGCGGACCGCCTCGACCGAGATGCCCGCCTCGGCCGGGGTACAGGGCCCTGGTGAGACGACGAGGCGGTCGGCGCCGCGTTCGAGCAGCTCGCCGACCTTGGCGCGGTCGTTGCGGACGACTTCGATCTCGCCCCCCAGCTCGCCCAGGTACTGGACGAGGTTGTAGGTGAAGCTGTCGTAGTTGTCGATCACGAGGACTTTCATCGGCGGGTCACGGCCAATCCGGCTGTTCGCAGGCCAGCTCGACCGCGCGGAAGACCGCCTTGGCCTTGTTGACCGACTCGTTGTACTCGTAGGCCGGCTTGGCGTCGGCGACGGTGCCGCCACCGGCCTGCACGTGGACCTGGCCGTCCTTGACGACGACGGTGCGGATGTGGATCGCCGTGTCGAGGTCGCCGTTCCAGGAGAGGTAGCCGATCGCGCCGCCGTAGGAGCAGCGCTTGACCGGCTCCAGCTCGTCGATGATCTGCATCGCCCGCACCTTCGGCGCGCCGGAGAGGGTGCCGGCGGGGAGCGCCGAGCGCAGCACGTCCATCGCCCCCACGCCCTCGCGCAGCGTCCCGGAGACCTGGCTGACGATGTGGAGGACGTGCGAGTAGGTCTCGACGACCATCAGCTCGTCGACGCTGATCGATCCGTACTCGCAGACGCGGCCTAGAT
>DAIRWC010000127.1:3101-3642 GCA_036802505.1 Solirubrobacterales bacterium | reverse complement strand
GGACGTGGCTGTAGCGCTCGACCTCCATGTATGTGCGGACGGTGACCGTCCCCGGCCGAGCGACCCGGCCGAGGTCGTTGCGACCGAGGTCGACGAGCATCACGTGCTCGGCCCGCTCCTTGGGGTCGTTGACGAGCTTCTCGGCGAGGCGCCGGTCCTCCTCCTCGTCGCTGCCGCGCGGGTAGGTGCCGGCAATCGGCCGCGTCTCCACCCGCCGCCCCTGCACCTTGACCAGCGGCTCGGGCGAGGCGCCGGCGATCTGGAAGTCGCCGAACTCGAGGAAGTACATGTAGGGGGAGGGATTGACCGCGCGCAGGCCGCGGTAGACCGAGAAGGCCTCGACCGGGGCCGGAGCGGAGAAGCGCTGGGAGGGGACGACCTGGAAGGCGTCGCCGGCGTGCACGTACTCGACGATCCGCTCCACCGCCGCTTCGAACTCCTCGCGCTCCATGCCGGAGACGAAGCGCGGCGCTTCGGCGACCGCGGGGCTCGCCGGCGCCGGCACGGCGCCCCGCAGGCGCTCGCGCACCTCGGCGATCGT
>DAIRWC010000127.1:0-3091 GCA_036802505.1 Solirubrobacterales bacterium | reverse complement strand
CGCCACCGAGCGCTCGTAGGCGGCGTCGATCCCGCCCTCGTCGTCGGCGAAGGCGCAGGACATGATCGTCAGCTCGTGGCTCAGGTGGTCGAAGACGAGCAGGACGTCGGTGATCATCAGCGCCATGTCGGGCAGCCCGAGCGGGTCGGGGTTGGGCTCGGCGAGCGGCTCCACCGTGCGCACCAGGTCGTAGCCGAAGAAGCCGACGGCGCCGCCGGCGAAGGGCGGTAAGCCCTCGACCGGAGCGAGCCGGAAGCGGGCGAGGCTCTCGGCTACGGCGGCGTAGGGATCGACGGCCTCGCGATCCTCTCCCCCTGTCTCAGTCAGGATCCCGTCGTTCCAGCGCAGCACCGAACGGGGGCGGATGCCGACGAACGAGTAGCGGCCCACCTGGCCCTGCTCTGCCGACTCCAACAAGAAGCAGGGCGACCCCTCGGGCTCACCGGCGCGCAGCTTGAGGAAAGCGGAGACGGGCGTCTCGCAGTCGTCGACGAAGCGTGTGCGGACGGGGACGACGTTGCCCTCGGCGGCGAGCGCCCGGGCCTCGTCGAGGCTGGGCTCGATCCGCAGCTCGGCGGTGTCAGCCGCGACGGCCATTGAGGACCTCCATCACGGCCGCCTGGGAGACCTCGCGCGAGGCCAGCAGCACGCTGAGGTGGTAGAGCAGATCGGCAGCCTCTTCGGCGACGCGCTCGTCGGACTCCTCGCGCGCCGCGCGCACGACCTCCTCGGCCTCCTCCTCGACCTTCTCGCCGGTCAATTTCGGATCGTCGAGCAGCGTCACGGTGTAGCTGCCCGCGGGCCGCTCGGCGGCCCGGCTGCGCAGCGTTCGCTGCAGGACGGCAAGCGCCTCGGCCGCGACCGGCTCGGGCTCGCCGCCGTCGAGCTGGCGGTAGAAGCAGGACCGCTCGCCGGTGTGACAGGCAGAACCAGTCGGCTCGACCAGAGCGACGATCGCATCGCCATCGCAGTCGATCCGCAACTGCACCAGCTTCAGCACGTGCCCGGACTCTTCCCCTTTGCGCCAAATCTTCCCCCGCGAGCGGCTGAAGAAGTGCATTTCCCCGCTCTCGACCGTGAGCCGCAGCGACTCCTCGCTCGCGTAGGCAAGCGTCAGCACCTCACCGCTCGCAGCGTCCTGAGCCACGCACGGCACCAGGCCGCGATCGTCGAATGTGACCAACTCGAACATCGGACAATCGTATGGCAGCGGCTCGGGGCGAGTCTGACCGGAGCTTCACTACGCCGGGGCGGTCGGCAGACCCGCCTCAAGCGCCGCCTCGGCCAGGTCTCCGTCCCAGGTGACGAGGGTGACCGCGTTCTCGTCCAGGGCCAGCGCGGTGGCCAAGTGCACGGCGTCGTAGCCGCGCAGCTCGAACTCTTCGGCCAAGATGCCGGCACTGCGGGCGAGCGGCTCATCGACGCCGATCAGGGCCAGATCGGATACGAGATCCTCGAAGTCGGCGAGCGCGCGGGCGTGCTCCCTCGTCCCCAGCCGACCGCTGCGCCGCGCCGCAGCCAAGGCGGCGCGACACTCGGGATAGATGAGCATGCTGGCGGCCGCTGCGTGGGAGGTGCCCCACAACTCGGATGCCAGCTCGGAGCCCTCCTCGACAACGACGAGCTTGACGAGCGCCGAGGTGTCGAAGTAGAGGATCAGCGGCGCTGCTCGGCGACGAGATCTGAAACCGGTCCCGTGGCCTTCACCTGCGCCCGGCGAGCCGAGCGTTGCCTCTGCGGCAGGCGCACCAAGCCGCGCTCGGCAAGTTCGGCCAGCGAATCGCGTGGCTCGGCAGCGCTAAGCCGGGCGACGGGCCGCCCTCTCCTGGTGACGAGCACCTCCTGGCCCTCTTCGACTCGCTGGAGGTACTCGCTGAGCCGATCATGCAGCTCCCGCACACCAACCTCTCCACCGTGGCCATGTAGCGTCATCTACGCGACTCTAGCAGCTACATCTAACGGCGCCCCACCGATCCCGCCGTGCGCCCGACGAGAATCGAACTCGCGACCTCCGGCTTGAAAGACTGAGGGTGACTCGCGGCGAGCTTCAGCTGTAGAGCCAAAATCCGGCTCGCCGACGTCCCGATGTAGCAAGGATGTGGCAGTCGTCTCTCAGACCGGCGCCACGTTGAGGCCCGGCACTCGTTCGAAGTCCTTGGCGTTCGCAGTCGCGACCTCCATGCCGTGACTCAAAGCCGTAGCGGCGATCCAGAGATCGTGGGCTCCGATCAGGTTGCCTTCCTTCTCCAGCTCGGCCCACACGGCCGCGTGCGCTCGGGCGATCGCCGTCGTGATCGGCAACGGATCCATGGCGGAGATCACGTGCTCGACGAACGCGGAGCGGCGAGTCCGGATCGCGCCCTTCTCAGCGCGGTGCACCCCGTGCAGCAGCTCGCTGGCCGTGATCACGCTGATCCCGCGCTCCTGGTCGCCGATCACCTCGTCGAGCGCTTGCCCTCGTCGCTCGGCGTTGATCAGGACGGTGGTATCTATCAGGACGGCCATACGCCACTTGGCGGGCCAATGGCTTCTCGCCCGGCTTCGACGTCACGCCCGAAGTCCTCATCGGGCGCAGGCGCGGAATCCATCAACTCTCGCCATCTGGCCGCCGAGACCAGATGCCCAGAACTCGGCGGTCGCATCTGCACCACCGGTACGCCGTTGCGCACAACCTCAATCTCCTCGCCGGCCCCGATCCGGTTGACAACGGCGGAGAATTCCCGGGCCACCTCGGTTGCGCTCAAACGGATCATGAAACCACGGTATCAGATAAATCTGATAGCAGCCGCCAAATGACGGCGGATAGGTGCCTGCTCAGCAGCCGATCACGGATCTGCCTACTCGATGCCCAGCCGATCCAGCAAACCCTCGTCCCGCCGCCAGTGGCTGCGCACGCGGATCTTCAGGTCGAGGTGGACCTTTGCGCCCAGCTCGGCCTCAAGCGAGCTGCGGGCGGCGGTGCCGACCTCGCCGATCTTCTTGCCGCCCTTGCCGATCAGGATGCCCTTCTGCGACTCGGTCTCCGCCCACACCTCGGCGCGCACGGTGACCAGGCCGTCCTCGCGGGTGTCGATCTCCTTGACGCTCACCT
>DAIRWC010000126.1:0-5333 GCA_036802505.1 Solirubrobacterales bacterium | reverse complement strand
ACAATGTCGGTCTTGATCCAGTCGCCGTGGAACCGATTGGACCGTGTCGCCGACCGAGAGAGCGGCAGGAGCGAGGATGTAGCTCTTCTCGCCGTCGGCGTAGTGGATCAGCGCGATGTAGCAACTGCGGTTCGGGTCGTACTCGATGGTGGCGACCTTGGCGGGCACGCCGTCCTTGAGGCGCTTGAAGTCGATCTTGCGGTAACGGCGCTTGGCGCCGCCGCCGCGATGGCGCGCCGTGATGCGGCCGTTGACGTTACGGCCGCCGCTCTTGCGCAGCCCTTCGGTCAGCTTCGCCTCAGGCTCGGAAGCGGTCAGCTGCTCGCGCAGCGGGTAGGTCGCGAAGCGGCGCCCCGGGCTGGTCGGTTTGGTTTTGCGATTCGGCATCTCTCTCCCTACGCAGTCTCGGCGCCTTCGAACAGCTCGATCCGTTCGCCCGGCATCACCTGGACGATCGCCTTCTTCCAGCCGCGGGTCCGGCCTTTGCTGAGGTTGCGGCGCTTCGGCTTCGGCCGCACCTTGGAGGTCCGCACCTCGGCCACGCCGACGCTGAAGATCTCTTCGACCGCAGCGGCGATCTGGGTCTTGTGGGCGCTGTCGGCGACCCTGAACGTGTACTTGCCTTCGGCGATCAGCGCGTAGCTCTTCTCCGAGACCACCGGGCGGACGATGATGTTGCGCGCGTCCATCAGCCCAGCCTCTCCTCGAGCGTTTTGAGCGCCTTTTCGGAGAGCACGAGAGAGGCGGCGCCGATCACGTCGGCGACGCCGATCGCGCCAACCTCGGCGACCGTGACCCGGGCGATGTTGCGAAAGCTCTTGACCGCGCCGGTCTCCTCGGCGTCGAGGACGATCAGGGTCGGGCGCTTCGCACCCCATTTGTCGAGTGCCTGCGCGGCCGCTTTGGTCGACGGCGTATCGAATGCGGCAGGGTCGAGCACGGCGATGCTGCTCCGCTCCGCGTGAACCGACAGCGCCGCCCGCATCGCCTTGCGGCGCGCTTTGCGGTTGACCTTGACCGTGTAGTGCCTTGGCTTAGGGCCAAAGGTGACGCCGCCGCCGAAGCGGCTGGAAACGCCGAGCGTGCCGACGCGGGCGCGGCCGGTTCCCTTCTGCCGCCAGGCCTTGGCCGTGGTGAAGGAGACCTCGCCGCGGGTCAGGGTCGAGGCCGTGCCACGCCGGCGGGAGGCCATGTCGGCGCGAGCCGTCTCGTGGACCAGCGACTGGTGGAACGGCTCGGAGAAGAGCCCTTTTGGCAGGTCCGCCTTGGTCGTCTTGCCGAGCACCGCTGCTTTAGCCATCGGTCCTCACCTCGATCAGCGCGTTACGCGATCCGGGCACCGAGCCCCTGAGCAACAGCAGGTTGCGCTCGGCGTCGACGTCGGCGACTTCGAGGCCACGCTGCGTCGTCCGCTTGTTGCCCATCTGACCGGGCATCTTCTGCCCTTTGAAGACTCGGCCGGGGAAGGCACTGGCGCCGATCGATCCGGGCGCCCGGACATTGTGGGAGCCGTGGGAGACGGGGCCGCGGCTGAAGTTATGGCGCTTGATGCCGCCCTGGAACCCCTTGCCGATCGAGATCCCGGAGACTTTCACCCGCTGGCCCGCCTCGAAGGCCGCGACGGTGACGTCGTCGCCTACCTTTGGGCCCTCCTCGGCACCGAGATCCTCGTCGCGGAACTCGACCAGATGGCGCATCGGCGGCGCGCCGGCCTTCTTCAGGTGCCCCAGCTCGGCCTTGCTCAGCTTGCGCTCGGCGACCTCGTCGAAGGCGATCTGAACGGCCGCGTAGCCGTCGCGCTCGGCATCGCGCACGGCGGTCACCTTGCAGGGCCCGGCCTCGATCACCGTTACCGGCACGACCTCGCCGTCCTCGCGGAACACCTGCGTCATGCCGAGCTTCTTGCCGAGGATCGCCGCCATCTCAGTGCCTAGAGGCGGATCTCGATGTCGACGCCGGCGGGCAGCGAGTCAAGCCGCTGCAGGGAGTCGACGGTTTTCGGCGACGGCTGGAGGATGTCGATCAGCCGCTTGTGGGTGCGGATCTCGAAGTGCTCGCGCGAGTCCTTGTCCTTGAACGGGGAGCGGATCACGCAGTAGACGTTTTTCTCGGTTGGAAGCGGGACCGGGCCGGAAACGCTGGCGCCGGTGCGCTCCGCCGTCTCGACGATCTCGCGGGCAGCCCGATCTATGGCGTCATGGTCGTACGCCTTCAGTCGGATCCGAATTTTCTGTGCCGCAATCGTCGCCACGTTTGTTTCTCTTCTTTTTCTTTCTGCGCGGTCCTTACCGCGCCGAAGGGGCGCCGCCCCTTGGTGGTGGGGCGCCGCCCCTGGTCGTATGTCTTTTCAGTTTCTCGCCGCGAACCCGGCGAGGAGGCGGGCGCGAAGCCCGCCTCTGATGCTCGGCTACTCGATGATGTTTGCGACGACCCCCGAGCCCACCGTCCGGCCACCCTCGCGGATGGCGAAGCGCAGGCCCTGGTCCATCGCGATCGGCTGGATCAGCTCGATCGTCATCTCGACGTTGTCGCCCGGCATCACCATCTCGGTCCCCTCGGGGAGATTGGCGATCCCGGTCACGTCGGTCGTGCGGAAGTAGAACTGAGGCCGGTAGCCGGAGAAGAACGGCGTGTGACGACCGCCCTCCTCCTTCTTCAGGCAGTAGACCTCGGCTTTGAACTTGGTGTGCGGGGTGATCGAGCCGGGCTTGCAGAGCACCTGACCGCGCTCGATCTCCTCGCGCTTCGTACCGCGCAGAAGCGCGCCGATGTTGTCGCCGGCCTGGCCCTGATCGAGCAGCTTGCGGAACATCTCGACCCCGGTGACGACCGTGGTCGTCGTGTCCGTGATGCCGACGATCTCGACCTCGTCGCCGGTGTTGACGATGCCCTGCTCGACGCGGCCGGTGGCGACGGTGCCACGACCGGTGATCGAGAAGATGTCCTCGATCGGCATCAGGAAGGGCTTGTCCAGCTCGCGGACCGGCTCCGGGATGTAGGAGTCGAGCGCTTCGGCCAGTTCGAAGATCGCCTTTTGGGCCTCTTCGTCACCCTCCAGCGCCTTCAGCGCCGAGCCTTTGACGATCGGGGTCTCGTCGCCGGGGAAGTCGTACTCGTCGAGGAGTTCCTTGACCTCCTCCTCGACCAGCTCGATCAGTTCGTCGTCGTCGACCTGGTCGACCTTGTTGAGGAAGACGACCACGTGCGGGACGTTGACCTGACGAGCGAGCAGGATGTGCTCGCGGGTCTGGGGCATGACGCCGTCGGCGGCCGAGACGACCAGGATCGCGCCGTCCATCTGGGCGGCCCCGGTGATCATGTTCTTGACGTAGTCGGCGTGGCCCGGACAGTCGACGTGGGCGTAGTGGCGGTTCTCGGTTTCGTACTCGACGTGTGACGTCGCGATCGTGATCCCGCGCTCTTTCTCCTCAGGGGCGTTGTCGATCTCGGCGAAGCTCTTCGCTTCGGTATCGCCTTTGCCGGAGAGCGTGGTGGTGATCGCGGCCGTCAGCGTCGTCTTGCCGTGGTCGATGTGACCGATCGTGCCGACGTTCACGTGCGGCTTATCGCGCTCGAACTTCTCCTTTGACATCGCTCTCCGTTCTACCTTTCGAAGTCGGGTTCTGTCTGACTTGGGTGATTGAGTGTTGCAGTTGCCCGGCAGCGGGGAACCTGCTGCCTGCGGGCGAACCTGGGAAATATAGCCAGATTCACGAGGTGGCTCCTACCGGCTCGCCCGCGCGGTGTTCAACTATCTCCTCCGCAATGTTGGAGGGGACCTCCTCGTAGCGCTCAAATTGCATCGTGTAGGTGGCCCTGCCCTGGGTCGAGGAGCGCAGATCGGTGGCGTAGCCGAACATCTCGCCGAGCGGGACGAAGGCCTGCACCGCAAGCGCATTGCCGCGCTGCTCCTGGCCCTGGACTTTGCCGCGCCGTCGCGAGAGGTCGCCGATCACGTCGCCGAGGAAATCCTCGGGCGTAACCACCTCGACCGCCATCACCGGCTCCAAGAGAACCGGGTCGGCCCTGCGGGCGGCCTCCTGGATCGCCATCGAGCCGGCGATTTTGAAGGCCATCTCGGAAGAGTCGACGTCGTGGAAGGAGCCGTCGACCAGTTCGACTTTGACGTCGACCATCGGGTAGCCGGCCTTGACGCCGTTCTCGAGCGCCTCTTTCATCCCCTGTTCGGCCGGGCCGATGTATTCGCCCGGAATGGTGCCGCCCTTGATTTTGTTGACGAACTCGAAACCCTCGCCCGGCGCCGGCTCGGCGTTGATCACGACGTGGCCGAACTGGCCGCGGCCGCCGGTCTGGCGAACGAAGCGCGCCTCGACCTTCTTGACCTCCTTGCGGATCGTCTCGCGGTAGGCGACCTGGGGTTTGCCGACGTTGGCGTCGACTTTGAACTCGCGCAGCATGCGGTCGACGATCACCTCGAGGTGGAGCTCGCCCATCCCGTGGATCAGGGTCTGCCCGGTTTCCTCGTCGGATTCGATCCGGAAGGTCGGGTCCTCCTCGCCGAGGCGCTGCAGGGCGGTGCCCATCTTCTCCTGGTCGGCTTTCGTCTTCGGCTCGATCGCGACGGCGATCACCGTCTCGGGGAATTCGATGCTCTCCAGCGCGATCGGCGCGTCGGGCGCGGCCAACGTGTCGCCGGTACCCGTTTCCTTGAGACCGACGCCGGCGCAGATGTCGCCCGAGTAGACCTCCTCGATCTCCTCGCGGCTGTTGGCGTGCATCATCAAGAGCCGGCCGATCCGCTCGGTCCTGCCCGTTTTGACGTTGAGCACGCGGCCGCCCGCCTCGAGCTTGCCCGAGTAGACGCGGAAGTAGGTCAGTTTGCCGACGTAGGGGTCGGTCATGATCTTGAAGGCAAGCGCGGCGAAGGGCCCGCTGTCGTCGGCGGGGCGCTCGCCCTCGGTCGGCTCGTCTTCGCCCTTGCCTGCGGGGATGAGCCCGGTGACCGGCGGAACCTCGAGCGGCGAGGGCAACAGCTCGACGACCGCGTCGAGCAGCGGCTGCACTCCCTTGTTCTTGAACGAGGAGCCGCAGAGGACCGGGGTCACCTTGGTGTCGAGGCAGGCACGGTGGAGGGACTTCGCGATCCGCTCGTGGGGGATCTCCTCCTCGGCGAGGTAGGCCTCCATCAGCTCGTCGTCGTATTCGGCGCAGGCCTCGATCAGCTGGGTGCGGTATTCCTGGGCCTGGTCGGCGAGGTCGGCCGGTATCTCGATCGTCTCGAACTCGGTGCCGAGTTCGTCCTTCCAGACCAGCGCGACCATCTCGATCAGGTCGACGATGCCGACGAAGTCGCCCTCGCTGCCGATCGGCAG
>DAIRWC010000125.1:0-5349 GCA_036802505.1 Solirubrobacterales bacterium | reverse complement strand
CGACAGAAGCGCTCGTCCTCCCAGGCGCGCAGCGTGCAGAGCACCTGCGCGGCGAAGGCCTCGTGGATCTCGTAGAGGTCGAAGTCCTGCAGCTTGAGGCCTTGGCGGTCGAGCATGCGCGGCATCGCGTAGGCGGGCGCCATCAGCAGCCCCTCGCGCTTGTGGACGTGGTCGATCGCCGCGGTCTGGCCGTCGACGAACCAGGCGAGGATCGGCAAATCGCGCTCGTTGGCCCACTCCTCGCTCGCGAGCAGCACAGCCGAGGCGCCATCCGAGAGCGGGGTCGAGTTGGCGGCGGTCATCGTGCCGTCCTCGCCGCCGAAGACCGGGCCGAGCTTGGCCAGCTTCTCGGTCGAGGAGTCGGGGCGCAGGTTCTGGTCGCGCTCGAGGCCGAGGTAGGGGTTGACGAGATCCTCCATGAAGCCGCGCTCGTAGGCGGCGGCGAGGTTGTGGTGGCTCTCCACCGCGAGCTCGTCCTGCTCGGTGCGGCCGACGTCCCACTCCGCCGCCATGATCGCGCAGTGCTCGCCCATCGAGAGGCCGGTGCGGGGCTCCTCGTTGCGCGGGATCGAGGGGACGACGTGGCCGGGGCGCAGCCGGGTCAGCTGCTTCAGCCGCCCGGCGGTCGACTTCTCGCGGTTGACGTCGAGCAGCACCTCGCGCAGGTCCTCGTTGACGCCGATCGGGGCGTCGGAGGTGGTGTCGGCGCCGCAGGCGATGCCGGCGTCGATCTGGCCCAGGGCGATCTTGTTGGCGACCAGGATCGCCGTCTCCAGCCCGGTGCCGCAGGCCTGCTGCACGTCGTAGGCCGGCGTCTCGGGGGCGAGCCGGGTGCCGAGCACGCTCTCGCGGGTCAGGTCGCGGTCGCGCGAGTGCTTGAGCACGGCGCCGCCCGCGACCTCGCCGAGCGCCTCGCCGCCCAGCGAGAAGCGCTCGACCAGGCCGTCGAGCGCGGCGGTGAGCATGTCCTGGTTGGAGGCGCGTGAGTAGACAGAGTTGGAGCGCGCAAAGGGAATTCGGTTGCCGCCGACGATGGCGACCCGACGGGGACTCTCAGTCAACGTCGAAGCCTTTCGATTGAAGTGAGATACGAAGCGTGCAGGGGCTGCAATGCCTCCCACCGCGATTACCCGCTACATGGATCGGTGTAAACGTAACCGAGACATCGATCTATGTCCAGATCAGTGTGACCGGTCGCACACGGCCGGCGGCCGGATTGGCAGCCGCTTGGGCCAGGTATAGCCTCTGTCGTCCAAAAAGCCTGTTTGACCTTCGAGGAGGAGTTGGATGAAAATGCGAACCTTGTTCGCAGTGGGCATGGCTGTCGTCTCGGCCGTGCTTTTCTGGGCGTTGCCGGCGCAGGCAGCGGAAACCATCTACTGGGACAACTATCTGCAAACCCCGGCCTCGATCGGCTTTTCGGCCATCGACGGCAGCGGCGGCGGGCTTCTGAACACCGCCGGGGCGACGATCGAAGACCCCGAAGGCATGTCCTATGACTCGGCCACCGGTCGCATCTATGTCGCCTCCAGCAACAACGACGAGATCGTCTGGGTGAACGTAGACGGCAGCGGCACGGGAACGCTCAGCGCGCCGGGCGCGCCTATCGAAGATCCCGAGGGTGTCGCAATAGACCCGGCCTCGCGGACCGTCTACTGGGTGAACGCCGAAGGCAACGGCGAAGCCGGAGGCTCGATCGCCTGGGCGAAGCTGGATGGCAGCAGCGGCGGCATGCTCAACACCACTGGTGCGACCCTGTCTGAGCCTTACCGTCTTGCGATAGATCCGGCGGGCGGCAGGGTCTATTGGACCAATTTCGGGCCGACGCCGCAGCTGATCTCCTACGCCAACCTCGACAACAGCGGTGGCGGTGGCGACCTCGACGTCAGCGGTGCCAGCGAACCGAATGACGATGGGCTCGCGGTCGACAGCGCCGCCGGCAGGATCTACTGGCTCAACAGCGAATCGATTTCCTACGCCAGCGTCGGCGGCGGTAATGGCGGCGATCTCGAACCGGCAGGCGCAACCTTTGACTCTCCATACGGGCTTGCCGTGGATCCCGCCAAAGGCATGGCCTATTGGGCCAACTATGGCGTCCATGAAGGCGAACCGAATGGCATCGGCTTCGAGACCACGCTCGGAACCGGCGGCGGGGCGCTGACCCCGAGTGCGCTCACCGACGGCCCACAGGATCCGGTGATTCTCAAGTCCCCGAGCGGCACCGGCGCCCCGGCGGTCACCCGCACGCCGGCGACGACGAACCTCGCCTGCTCGCAGGGGAGCTGGGCTCCCGACTACGCCGGCGGCTTCGTCTACCAGGCGCCGCAGAGCTACGCCTACCAGTGGCTGCTCAATGGGGCGGCCATCCCCGGCGCCAACGCCAGCACCTACACCGGCACCGCGCCGGGCAGCTACACCTGCTCGGTGACGGGCACCAACCACAACGGTTCGGCGACTCAGACGAGCGGTTCGGTCGAACTCGTCGCCGGGAAACTGACGCTCGGGCTGAAGAAGCACAAGGCCCGGACCAAGGCGGCCAAGGCGGCCGCTTTTGGGCGCGTCCTGACCAACTCGGGCGATTTCCCGGTCAAAGGCACGCGGCTCTGCGTCAAAGAGCCGAAGAAAGCGAAGAAAGCGGTGAAAGCGCCGAAATGCCGCTCGCTCGGCACGATCGCCGCCGGGAAGAAACGGACGCTGAAGGTCAGGGTGAAGGCGCTTGGGACCGCCGAGGGCACCTACAAGCTCACCTTCCTCCTACGCGGCAAAGGGGGGGCAAAGCCGGTTAAGGCCAAGCTCTTGGTCAAGCCGACGACTACGAAGAAACGCGGCGGTAAGCACCGTCACTAACGGCAGCACCGGAACGGAGGGCGCCCCAGCGGGGCGCCCTCCGGTTCTTTGTCCCAGGTTGCCCGCTCAGGCGACCTCGGAGAAGCCGTAGCGCTTCTGGAAGCGGCGCAGCGGTGCCGACGCCCACCAGTTCCAGTCGCCGAAGAGCCGCATCAGCGCCGGGACCAGCAGTGCCCTGACGAGCGTCGTGTCGATCAGCACCGCGGCCGCGTAGCCGATTCCGGCCTCTTTCAGGAAGAAGATCGAGCTGGTGGTGAAGGCGAGGAGACCGCGGCGAGGCAGAGGCCGGCGGCGGTGATCACCCTGCCCGTGCGCGCGATTCCGCGGGCGACCGCCTCTTCGTTGGGCAGGCCGGAGTCGTGCATCTCCTTGATCCGCGCCAGGACCAGGACGGCGTAGTCGGTGGAGAGACCGAAGATGATCGCGAACATCAGAACCAGGTTCGAGGTCTCCATTGCCTTGGGTCCTTGGTAATCGAGCACGCCGTCGAGCAGGCCCCACTGGAATGCGGCGACGATCACCCCCACCGTTCCCGCCAGGGTCAAGAGGTTCATCAGCAGCGTCTTCACCGGCAGCACCACCGAGCCGGTCAACATGAAGAGCAGGATTACGGTGGTGAGGGCGATGATCCCGATGACGAGGGGCATGTTCTGCCGCAGGCTCGTCTTCAGATCGAGGAATTCGGCTGTGAAGCCGGCGACCAGGAGGGGCGCCGGCTTCGGCGATGGCGCGGATCTGCCGCACAGCGTCCTGCGATTCGTTGCTGAGGGCCTGATCCGTGTTGCCGCGCAGACCGAAGTTGGCCTCCGCCAGGTCGGGGGCGACGCGTTGGAAGGGTGACGGCCGGCCGATGCCCTTGACCGCCGCGATGCGCAGCGCGAGGCGCCGCAGCTGGGCGTCGGTCGCCGTTCCGTCGACCATGACTGAGACCGGCGTGCCCAGCGTGTGCGGGTAGTTGCGGTTGATCGTCGTCACGCCACGACGAACTTCGACATCACCAGCAGGGCGAGGAAGGTGCCGCCGACCGAGACCATCCCGACCAGCAGCGGGATCGACGCGGCGACCACCCCTCGGAAGACGATCAGCAGCAGCAGGAACAGCAGCGGGAAGGCGATCAGCTCCGCCTTCACCAGGTCGGAATGGACGGTGTCGTTGACCTCGTTGAAGCCGGCGGCGAGGCCGCCGACGGTCACGTCGTGCTTCCCCCGACGCCAGTCGTTCCGATGCCTCGTCGGCGCCGTGAGAGAGGACCTGGACATCGTCGCTGGAGAAGTAGGCGGTGAGCAGGAGGGAGCTCCGGTCAGGGGCGATCAGCTGCGGCGAGCTCCGGCGAGCGGGTTTTCGGTGCGGGCGACGCCATCGAGCGAGCGCAGCCCGGCGGTCAGCCGCCGCGCTTCCCTGCGCAGGCTTGGAGAGTGGAGTCGCAGAGGCGACCCGTCGTCCGCGGAGGACTGGACCCGCACGATGATCGCCGGCTGGCTCTCGCTGCCGGACTTTTTCGATCAGCAGGCTCTGCGCCCGCGCGCTATCCGTCGCCGGGTCGCTGAAGCCGGCCGCCTTGAGATGCTGCTCGACGTTCTTGGTGAGGCCGAAGGCGAGGACGGTGAAGATGCCGACCGCCGCGAGGACCTTCTTGGGATGCTTCCAGGTCAGATCGGCGATCCGACCAAAACACGTTTACGCCTACTTCTCGTAAAGCTTGACGACCCGGACCGCGCCGTCGGGAGCCGCATCCACGCAGAGATTGCAGAGCACGCACTCGTCGAGGTTCTTGGCGACGATCTCGACGCCCGAGTCGGAGGCGGCGAAGATGTCCACGGGGCAGACTTCGGCGAGCTTCTTGGCGAACTCGGCGTCGGCGGCGATCGAGGCGTCGACCTCGACGTCGATGAAGACCTTGTCCAGCGTCTCGGCCATCAGACCGCCGCCCCCAGCTTCTGCTTGACCGCGTCGGGGATCTCGTCGATCCGCTCGACGACGCGGATCCCGGCGGCTTCGAGGCGGGCGATCTTCTCCGTCGCCGTGTCCTCGACGCCCTCGACGATGGTTCCCGCGTGGCCGAAGCTCATCCCCTTCATCTCCTCGTCGTCCATGAACTTGCCGGCCATGAAGGCGATGATCGGCAGGCGCGAGTCGTGTTCCTTGACCCAGGCGGAGAGCTGCGCCTCCATGCGGCCGCCGGGCTCGGTGTAGATCACGATCGCCTGCGTCTGCTCGTCGGCCTCGAAGTAGGGCATCAGCTCGGCGTAGGTCGAGCCGATGATCGCGTCGCCGCCGATCGACACGGCGGTGGAGACGCCGAGGCCGGCCTGGGTCAGCGAGGAGGAGATCTCGGTAGTCATCCCACCGGAGCGGCTCATCACGCCGACCGGGCCGGGCGCGTAGGCCTTGGCCGCGTCTTTGGCCGGGCCGCCGATGCCGCCCATCTTGCAGACCTGGGGGACGATCAGGCCGAGGCAGTTGGGGCCGATGATGCGGGCGTCGTGCATGTCGGCCAGCTCG
>DAIRWC010000124.1:0-5373 GCA_036802505.1 Solirubrobacterales bacterium | reverse complement strand
CCTCCAGCTCTGCCGGCAGGATCAGTTCGAAGACGAGGAAGTCCCCGGTCTCGTGGTCGAGGTCGACGCGTGCGTATTTCGCCGCTCCGGGGGTCTTCTTGTAGGCCGACAGAAGCGCATCGGCGAGGGCGTCCATCAGCTTGTCGGCCGCGATGCCCTTCTCCTGCTCAAGCGCCTTGATTGCTTCGACGATCTCTTTGCTCACAGCTGCTCCTCGGTGGTATCTGGCACTGGTTCGGTGCGGCGGTACTTCGGCCCTGGGGACGAGACCTCGAGCGCGTACTCGGCGCGAAGCTCGGTGAGATGCTTGGCAACCCGTTCGCAGAGCGCCAGATCGACACCCTGCGGGTGGTCGATGAAAAGGCGCAGCGATTCGGTCCCCGGCTGCTCGATGGCAACCAGGTCGAGCTCGGAGTCGAGCTCGACGAGCTGCTGCTGGATGTTGTTTTTGAGGTCTGGCATGCGTGTTCTGCCTGGTTCGGGACGAAAAAAAAGTGGGCCAGGCCCACTTCTCGCTACTGCACTAGGGACAAAAAAGCTTGAGGCCAGTATAGCCCGTCAGGTTTGTGCGCCGGAAGGGGGGGTCCCCTCCTCTGACTCGCGGCCCCGCGGGCCGCTCTGAGTATCCGCCAGTTGAGGGCCCCCCCCCTTCCGGCGCAGCTCGTCCACGCGGTCCAAGATCTGTTCGGCGATTACGTCCTTGGAAGCTTGCGCGAGAGCGGTCTCTTCGGTGGGGCTGATTAGGGTTGCGGCGTTTTCTTGGCTCTCGAAGCCAATTTCTGGGTTTGAAACGTCGTTTAGGACGATTAGATCGGCGCCCTTGCGGTGGAGCTTCTCTCGGGCTCGCTCTATGTCGTTGCCGTGTTCTGCGGCGAAGCCGACGATCGTCTGGTCGGCGGTGCGGGAGGCCGCGAGGGCGGCGAGGATGTCCTCGGTCGGCTCGAGGTGAAGGTTCAGGTTGCCCTCGCGCTTCAGCTTGTCCGTGGCCGGGTCGGTGGCTCGGAAGTCGGCGGGGGCGGCCGCCATCAGGAGCAGGTGGCTGGAGGCGAACTCCGAGCCTGCTGCGCCGGCAAGCTCGGCCGCGGTCTCTACGTCGATGCGGCGGACTCCGGCCGGCTCGGGCAGGGCTACGTTTGCCGCGATCAGGGTCACGTCGGCGCCGCGGCGGGCCGCCGCGGCGGCGAGGGCCATGCCCATGCGACCGCTGGAGCGATTGCCGAGGAAGCGCACCGGGTCGATCGGCTCGCGCGTGCCTCCCGCGGTGACCAGGACCCGCATCCCGTCCCAGGGGCGCTCGCCCGCCGGAAGAACCGCCTCAATTCGGGCGAGCAGCTCAGCCGGGTCGGGCAGCCGGCCCTTGCCGAACTCGCCGCGCGAGGCCAGCCGTCCCTCGCCCGGCTCGATCGTCTCGACGCCACGCTCGCGCAGGGTCGAAAGGTTGGCCTGAGTGGCAGGGTCCGCGTACATGCGGTCGTTCATCGCCGGAGCGACGAGGCGTGGCGCCGTACAGGCGAGAAACGAGGCGGTGAGCATCGAATCCGCCATCCCCGCCGCAAGCTTGGCCAGCGTGTTGGCCGAGGCCGGCGCCACCAGATAGGCGTCGCAGTTGGCGACGACCTCGAGGTGACCGATCGGATCGTGCTCGGGTCGCGGGTCGCCCGGAAAGGCACCGCCCAGCGGGTCGCGCTCGAACTCGGAGCTGAGCACGGGGGCGCCGACGATGCCCTCGAAGGAGGCGGCGCCGACGAAGCGGCCGGCGGTCTCGGTCATCAAAACGCGGACGCCGTGGCCGGCGACGGTGGCGAGGCGGGCCAGCTCCAGCGACTTGTAAGCGGCAATCCCACCGCTTACACCGAGCAGGATCCTTGCCATGTCTCCCCCTTTTGAGCGAGCGGTGCGCTAAGCGCGGTACTCGTATTTGAGCTTGCCCTCGGCAAGCTCCTCAAGCGCCATCGAGAGGTAGTTACGGTCTCCGCGGGTCTCGACCATCGGTGGCGGGTACTCACCGAAGCCACCCTCGCCGAGGTTGTGGAAGTAGCTGTTTATCTGGCGGGCTCGCTTCGCCGCGACGACGACTGCCGCGTAGTGGGAGTCGGCGTGGTCGAGGAGCTTGTCTACGCGTGGTTTGATCATTCGGCTGCGGAGTCTACCGGCAGCCCCAACTCGGCGCGCACGATCCCCTCCAGACCGGCCGCGGCGCGCGTGAGATCCGCATTTACGACCAGGTGATCGAAGTCTCCCTGTGCGGCCAGCTCGACCTCGGCCACCTTCAGCCTCGCGTCGATCGCCTCAGCCGAGTCGGTGCCACGCGACTCCAGTCGCCCGCGCAGGACCGCCGGATCGGGCGGGGCGATGAATACCTGGACCGACTCGCGCATCGCCGCGCGCACCTGGCTCGCGCCCTGCACCTCTATCTCGAGCACGACCGAGTGGCCGGCCTCGAGCCGCTTGCGCACCTCAGAGCGAAGGGTGCCGTAACGGTTGCCGCTGTAGGTGGCGAACTCGAGGAAGTCTTCGCGCTCGATCCGGCCGTCGAACTCCTCCTGGGTGAGGAAGTGGTAATCGCGGCCGTCGACCTCGCCCTCGCGCGGCTCGCGGGTCGTCGCCGAGACCGAGAGCTCGAGCCCAGGAACGCGCTCAAGCAGCTGCGAGATCAGCGTCCCCTTGCCGACCCCGGAAGGTCCGGTGATCACGAATACCTTGCCAGTCATGCGGCCGGAGATACTGACTGCAGTGGCGGTCGGCTTTTCGCTATCGACGCAGCTGGGAAACCAGCTCAGCCCGCTGCCGCTCGGAAAGGCCGCCGATCGTCTTCGACGGCGAGATGCGGCACTGGTTGAGGATCCGGTTGGTCTTCACCCGACCGTACTTGGGGACGGCGAGCAGCATGTCGAAGACCTTGGCCGTCATCACGTACTCGGGCGGATCGAGCAGCAATGCGTGGATGCTCGCCTTGCCCGCTTTGAGGTCCTTCTTCAGCTTGGCGCGGGCGGTGCGGATGTCGTTTGCCCGCTTCAGCGCGTCCATTCGCTGGTCCAGCGACCTCTCGGGGGCCGCTGCGGAGGTCTTGACTGGGGCGGGCATGTGGGCGGCGAGTATAGCCGCGGCTCGCGGGCGTGCAAGGTCATCCGACCCGTTTTTTGCCAAATTCACCTAGACCTCCAGTCTAGGTTGAGGCTTGCTCGGCAAGCGAGGACCGCTCAGACAGCTCTGCGGCAATGCGGGCCCCCGCTTTCGGGTCACGAAAGCTCTCCGTCCCAACCGCGACCAAGGTCGCTCCGGCAACCAGCATCTCAAGCGCATCGTCACCGCAACTGACCCCTCCCATGCCGATGACGGGCAGGCCTATGGCCGCGGCGACGGCACGGACCTGCGCTACGGCGATCGGCCGGATGGCTGGCCCAGAGAGCCCTCCCTGCCCCACTCCTATGCCCGGTTCTCCGCTGACCGGATCGATCGCGCTCGCCTTCATCGTGTTGATCAACGAGACCGCGTCAGCTCCCCCCTCTTCGGCCCCCACCGCCACGGCGGCCGGGTCTGCGACGTTCGGCGTCAGCTTGACGATCAGCGGCTTGTTCGTTACTGGCCGCAATGCTTCCAACAGCGCTGCGGTCTCCTCCGGCTGCTCCCCCACGATCAGTCCGGAGTGGACGTTGGGACACGACACGTTCAGCTCGAAAGCCGCAACCTCATCCCGCTCGTCCAGCGCGGCAACCATCTTCTTGAAGTCCTCGTGCCCCGTAGCCATCACCGACACGATCAGCGGTACCGGCAGCTCCCCCAGCTCCGGCAGATCGTTGGCCAGGAACCCGTCCAGGCCCTTGTTCGGCAGCCCGATCGAGTTGATCATCCCGGCGGGGGTCTCCCAGATCCGCTGCGGCTCATTCCCGGCTCGTGGCTCCAGAGTGATCGTCTTGGAGACGAAGGCGGAGAAGGGGAATTCCTTCAGAAGAGCATCTCCGTAAACCCGACGCGCGGCGATGGCGTCGAAGGTGCCCGAGGCGTTGATCACCCGGCTGGCGAGCTCGATCCCGCAGAACTCAACCACCGCGCACCACCGGACCGTCGACGCATAGGCGTATGTACCCACCACCGGGTTTCGGAACCGCACAGCCGAAGCAGGCGCCGTAGCCACAGGCCATCGGCGACTCCATGGCCAGCTCACAGGCGACGTTTTGGGATGCGCAAAGAGCTGCAACCGCATCGAGCATCTGAGGTGGGCCACAGGCATAGACGGCGGCGCTGCTTGCGTCGTCGCCTTCGAACATCGCAACCAGGAGGTCGGTGACGTAGCCGTGGTGGCCGATGTGGCCGTCGTCGCTGGCGAGGCCGACCTCGCAGCAGCGGAAGAGGTCGTCCAGTCCGCCTGAGTGGGCCTCGTCGCGGAAGCCGAGCAGGACGCGGGCGGGGATGTTGCGCTCTGAGAGCTTGCGGCGCCACAGGGCCATTGGGGCGATGCCGATGCCGCCGCCGAGGAGAATGGCTCCGGCTGCGCCGGGCGAAAGCTCATTTGGAGCCGAGAAGCTGTTGCCGAGCGGGCCGTTTACCCAGACTCGCTCGCCCGGTTTGAGCTCGCAGAGGCGGTCGGTTCCCGGGCCTATGCCCTCAATCAGGAAGTCGAGGCGGATGCCGTCCTTCGCCGCAGCGGTCTCTGCGACGGAGAAGGCCCGTGGCAGGAAGGGACGGCTGCCCCGCTCCTCCCAGTGATCCTCCGTCGCGAGCATGTAGAACTGGCCGGGGAGCGGCTCGGGACCCTCGGTATCGAGCAGCGAGAAGACGCGATAGCCGCCGGAGGCGCGGCTCTCCGTCACCTCGCAGGCCCGGCGCCCGAACGGGGCGGTCATCGAGTCTGCTTGGCCCTCGTCGGCGCGTGGATCTCCTGCAGGCTCAGAACCTCGGGCTCGCCCTGCATCTGCGCGGCGATTGCACGTACCGCGGCTGAGGCGCCGGTCATCGTCGTCACGCAGGGGATCCCGTGGCGGACCGCGGCTGTTCGGATCGCCTGGCCGTCGGCTCGGGCGCCCGAGCCGGTCGGCGTGTTGATCACCAGGTCGCAGCGGCGCTCGCGAATCAGGTCGACGACGTGGGGCGAGCCCTCGGCGACCTTGTTGATCCGCGTCACCGGGATCCCCATCGAGGAGATCGACTGGGCCGTGCCACCGGTCGCGATCAGCTCGAAGCCGAGGTCGTGGAAGCGGGCCGCCATCTGGGTCGCCGCCGGCTTGTCGGTGTCGGTGACGGTGATGAAGACTGCCCCCTCTGTCGGCAGCAGCACCCCGGCGGCGGCCTGGGCCTTGGCGAAAGCGGTCGGGAAGTCGGCGGCGATGCCCATCACCTCGCCGGTGCTCTTCATCTCCGGCCCGAGGACCGAGT
>DAIRWC010000123.1:4168-5434 GCA_036802505.1 Solirubrobacterales bacterium | reverse complement strand
GCCCTGCGGCTTGAAGATGCCGCCGTTGGCCTCGAGCAGGTCGGCCCGCTCCATGCCCGGCCCACGCGGGCGGGCGCCTACCAGCAGGCCGACGTTGCAGCCCTCGAAGGCGGCCTTGGCGTCGTCGAAGATGTCGATCTTGCGCAGCAGCGGGAAGGCGCAGTCGTCGAGCTCCATCGCGGTGCCCTCGGCCGCGGTGACCGCGTCGGGGATCTCGAGCAGGCTCAACTCGACTGGGGTATCGGGCCCGAGCATCTGGCCACTGGCGATGCGGAAGAGCAGGGCGTAGCCGATCTGGCCGGCGGCGCCGGTAACGGTGACTTTGACGGGGGTGCTCACGTATTCGTCTCCTGAAGTCGTGGGTTTTTCCGCCGATGGGCCGAAAACCGGCCTATATGTCCTGATTTCGGCCCATCGGCACTGGAAGCTAAGACATCGCGCTCTTGAGGCGCTCGTCGATCGCGGCGAGGAACTCCTGCGTGGTGAGGAACTGCTGGTCGGGCCCGACGAGGAGCGCCAAGTCTTTGGTCATCTTGCCGCTCTCGACCGTCTCGATGCAGACCTGCTCCAGGGTCGCGGCGAACCGCGAGACCTCCGGGGTCTCGTCGAGACGGCCGCGGGCGGCGAGACCGCGCGTCCAGGCGAAGATCGAAGCGATCGGGTTGGTGGACGTCGGCTTGCCCTGCTGGTGCTGGCGGTAGTGGCGGGTGACGGTGCCGTGCGCGGCCTCGGCCTCGACCGTGCTGCCGTCGGGGCTCATCAGGACGCTGGTCATCAGCCCCAGCGAACCGAAGCCCTGTGCGACGGTGTCGGACTGCACGTCCCCGTCGTAGTTCTTGCAGGCCCAGACGTAGCCACCTTCCCACTTCAACGCCGCGGCGACCATGTCATCGATCAGGCGGTGTTCGTATGAGATTCCCTTCGCCTCGAACTCGGCCTTGAACTCGGCCTCATACACCTCGGCGAAGAGATCCTTGAAGCGACCGTCGTATTTCTTCAGGATCGTGTTCTTGGTCGAGAGGTAGACCGGGTAGCCGCGGTCGAGCCCGTAGCGCATCGAGGCGCGGGCGAAGTCGCGGATCGAGGCGTCGAGGTTGTACATCGCCATCGCGATGCCCCCGCCGGGGAAGTCGTAGACGTCGAGCTCGACCGGCTCGGAGCCGTCCCTGGGCGTGTAGGTCAAGGTCAGCGTCCCCTCGCCGGGGACGACCATGTCGGTCGCGCGGTACTGGTCGCCGAAGGCGTGGCGGCCGATGACGATCGGCT
>DAIRWC010000123.1:901-4158 GCA_036802505.1 Solirubrobacterales bacterium | reverse complement strand
GCCCGGGACCAGGCGCGGGATGTTGGAGATCACGATCGGCTCGCGGAAGATGACGCCGCCGAGGATGTTGCGGATCGTGCCGTTCGGCGAGCGGTACATCTCCTTGAGGCCGAACTCCTCGACCCGCGCCTCGTCCGGCGTGATCGTCGCGCACTTGACGCCGACGCCGTGCAGCTTGATCGCCTCGGCCGCTTCGACGGTGATCCGATCCTCGCTCGCGTCGCGGCTCTCGATCCCGAGGTCGAAGTAGTCAAGCTCGAGGTCGAGATAGGGAAGGATCAGCTGCTCTTTGATGAACGACCAGATGATCCGGGTCATCTCGTCGCCGTCGAGCTCGACGACCGGGTTCTCGACTTTGATCTTCTGCGCCATCGGCGCGGCGATGCTATCGACGTACGCCTTCGAGCAGGTCGGCGAGCGCCGCTTCCGAGCCCTTGCGGGTCGCGCGCCGGTCGGGATAATCGTCTCGACCCCCCAAGTAAGGAGGAGTGGAATGAAGACCTATGTGATTCGTCGCGAGAAGGCATGGGGAAGCCCGGAGGAGCTGGAGGCCACCGCCGGCCGCTCCAAAGACGTCGCCGAGAGCGACTTCCCCGATGACATCAGCTGGATCCGCAGTTACGTGATCGCCGAGCCGGGCGGCACGCTGGGCACCGTCTGCATCTACCAGGCGAGCAGCGTCGAGGCCGTTCGCGAGCACGCCGCGCGGGTCGACATGCCGGCCGACGAGATCCTCGAGGTCGCTGACACCGTGGTGATCAGGCCAGATCCGGAGCCACAGCCTTCGGCCTGACCCCGGGACAGATCTTCCTGCGAGAATAGGTGGCGATGGCAACCGCCGAGCGCAGGACCACGCAGACGCACGAGGTCTTCAACCAGGCGACGCCGCTGGAGGACTACAACTCCTTCGACGCCGATCGTGTCCTGAGCGAGGCGCTGCACCGCGAGGGAGCTGGCTGGGCCGAGGAGAAGGCGCGCGAGCTGGGCGCGATCTGCGGCTCCGCGCAGACGATTCGCTGGGGCTTCGAGGCAAACGAGCGCAAGCCCGAGCTGCGCACCCACGACCGCTACGGCCACCGCGTCGACGAGGTCGAGTTCGACAGCTCCTGGCACGAACTGATGCGGATCGGGGTCGACCAGGGCCTGCACGCGGCGCCCTGGCGGGAGCCCGGTCCCGGCGCCCACGTCGCCCGCGCGGCGATGTTCACCCTCTTGATGCAGGCCGAGAGCGGCGTCGGCTGCCCGATCTCGATGACCTACTCGGCGATCCCGGCGCTGCGCAGGCAGCCCGAGCTGGCCGCGGAGTGGGAATCGCGCTTCCTCTCGCTCGACTACGACGAGCGCTCGCTGCCCGCCGAGCGCAAGCGCGGCGCCCTCTGCGGCATGGCGATGACCGAGAAGCAGGGTGGCTCCGATGTGCGTGCCAATACCACGACTGCAACCCCGCTTAACGGGGGCGGCCCAGGGGCCGAGTACGAGCTCGTCGGCCACAAGTGGTTCTGCTCGGCGCCGATGTGCGACGCCTTCCTCGTCCTCGCCCAGACCGACTCGGGCATCTCCTGCTTCCTGATGCCGCGCTGGACCCCGGACGGCGAGCGCAACGGCTTCCAGATCCAGCGGCTCAAGGACAAGCTCGGCAACCGCTCCAACGCCTCCTCGGAGCTCGAGTTCCGCGGGGCGTGGGCGCGCATGGTCGGCGAAGAGGGCCGCGGCGTGCCGACGATCATCGAGATGGTCAACCACACCCGGCTCGACTGCGCGATCGGCGCCGCCACTGGAATGCGAGCCGGAGTCGCGCAGGCGCTCAACCACACCGCCCAGCGCTCCGCCTTCGGCAAGCAGCTGATCGAGCAGCCGCTGATGCGCAACGTGCTCGCCGACCTCTGCATCGAGTCCGAGGCGGCGACGATCGCGGCGATGCGCCTCGCCCGCTCCTACGACGAGGTCGCGGCGGGCGACGAGGACGCGGCGGAGTTCCGCCGCCTGGCCAACCCGGTGCTCAAGTACTGGATGTGCAAGCGGGCGCCCTGGCACGCGGTCGAGTGCCTCGAGTGCTTCGGCGGCAACGGCTACGTCGAGGAGTCCGGCATGCCCCGCCTCTACCGCGAGGCGCCGCTCTCCTCGATCTGGGAGGGCTCGGGCAACGTCCAGTGCCTCGACGTGCTGCGGGCAATGGTCAAGAACCCGGCCTCCGTCGAGGCCTTCTTCGCCGATGTGCTGGAGGGCGCCGGCGCGGAACCCAAGCTCGATGACTACGTCTCCTCGCTGCGGGCCGAGATCCCCGGCGACATCGAGACGATCGAGTCGCGGGCGCGGCGGATCGTCGAAAGGATGGCGCTCGCCCTGCAGGCGTCGCTGCTCGTTCGCTACGGCGATCCGGCCGTGGCTGACGCTTTCTGCGCGTCGCGCCTATCTGGCGACTGGGGCAATGCGTTCGGCACCCTGCCGGCGGGGACCGACTTCGGCCGCATCGTCGACCGGCACATGCCGGTCTCCTAGCTCGCTGCGTCTCTAAGAGCCCGCCCCACCTGCTCGGCGGTGATGACGCCGCTGAGCTTGCCTTCCGCGTCGACGGCGAAGACGGCGCCAAAACGGCGCAGGGAGCGGTTGGCGAGCAGGGTGTCGAGCGGGGCGTCGTCGCGGACCTGGAAGGTGCCGTCGTCGCGCTCGAGGACATCGGAGACCAGAGACGTGGTGCGGGACGTCTCCGGCACCTCGTCGGCTTTGTCGCGGACGACCAGGCCGAGGAAGCGGTGGGCGGTGTCGATCACCGGGAACCAGGGCCAGCGGTAGCGGAGGAAGTACTCGTCCAGCGCCTGCTCGACCGTGAGCTGGTCGGAGATCGTCACGGGCTCGCGGTCCATGATGTCGGAGACGACGAGCTTGCTGATCCCGCTGGTGATCGCGGTCTGGGCCGTCGCCGCTTTGGCCGAGCCGTTGACGACGAAGCCGATCAGCGCCAGCCAAACACCGCCGAAGGCGTAGCCGTCGAGGGCCAGCAACAGGCCGCCGACAATGAAGAGGTAACCGAAGGCGCGGCCGAGATTGGCGGCGAAGCGAGTCGCCGAACCGCGGTCCCCCGTCCGCCACCAGGCGATCGCCCGCACGATCCGGCCACCGTCCATGGGGAAGGCCGGCAACAGGTTGAAGACGAGGACCAGGAAGTTGATCGTGGCCAGCCAGGCGACCATCGTCAGCAGCCCCGAGGTGCCCGCGTCGGTCTCGTCGCTGCCCATCGCGCCGCCCGCGTACCGGCT
>DAIRWC010000123.1:0-891 GCA_036802505.1 Solirubrobacterales bacterium | reverse complement strand
GTCTCGACCAGCGCGGCTTTGCGGAAGCCCTCCCAGCCGGCGGCGCCGACGCCGATCGCGGTCAGGGCGACGACCAGCAGGAGGGTCACCAGCGGGCCCGCGACGGCGACCTTGAACTCGGTCGCCGGGCTGTCGGATTCGCGGCTCATCCGCGCCATCCCGCCGAAGATCCAGAGCTGGATGCTGGAGATGCCGATCCCGTTTCGCAGCGCGGCGAAGGCGTGACCGAGCTCGTGCAGGACGATCGAACCGAAGAAGCCGATCGCACTGGCCACCGCGAGCAGAAACGGCGTCGAGGCGGAGCCGCCTTCGCCCAGCACGTTGCCGTAGAAGTTGGAGGCCCAGAGGATGACGAGGAAGAGGACGATGAACCAGGACCAGTCGACCGTGATGCGGATGCCCCGCACGTGGAACAGCGTTATTGGTTTGCCGCCGAACATCTGGCCTTTCATGGTACGGGGGCGCCGGGGTGGGGCCTTCACTTGTAAGTTCCCGGCGATGTCGGTGGACAAAGACAGGTTGAGGAGCTGGCTCGAGGAGCTGGAGCGGATTGACCGTCCGTCTGCTTCCGAGGGGGAGCGGCGGGCTGCTGAGTGGTTGGTGGGGCGGTTTGGGGAGCTTGGGGTTGAGGCGCGGATCGAGGCTGAGCCTGCCCATGGCACCTACTGGTGGCCGCTCGGACTCGGCGCCGCGCTGGGGGCACTGGGCGGAATCCTCGGCCTGCGCGGGCGACGGCTGGTCGGCGGTGCCCTGGCCGGTGGGGCTGCAGCCGGGATGGCCTCAGACTTTCCGCCGGGCAAGCGCTGGCTGCGCCGGGCTCTCCCCCGCCGCACCACCTACAACGTCCTCTGCGAGCTGGGCCCTGCCGACGCCGAGCGCACCGTCGTGGTC
>DAIRWC010000122.1:0-5475 GCA_036802505.1 Solirubrobacterales bacterium | reverse complement strand
CGCGAGCAGCGCGTCGACCAGGTTCGAGCCGATGAAGCCGGCGCCGCCGGTGACCAGTGCTTTCATGCGCGCCGATCCTACGAGGATCGGCGGTGGGCGGCCCGGCGGGGGTCGGCGAACGCCCCTGCTACCCTCGCCGCCCCATGCGACTGATAGTCACCGAGAAGAACAACAGCGCCAAGAAGATCGCCGACATCCTCGGCCGCAACGAGGCGGTGGCGGACAAAACCTTCAAAGTCCCCTTCTACACCTGGACCGACTCCGACGGGGTCGAGCAGATGACGATCGGGCTCAAGGGCCACGTGCTCGGTCCGGCCTTCCCCGAGGGCTACTCGAACTGGCAGAAGACCGACCTGCACGACCTGATCGACGCCGAGCTGATCAAGGAACCGACCGACAAAAACGTCGTCAAAGCGATCAAGAAAGTCGCCAAAGAGGCCGACGAGCTGGTGATCGCGACCGACTTCGACCGCGAGGGCGAGCTGATCGGGCTGGAGGCGTTGCAGGAGATGCTCGACGCCAACCCGGAGCTCGGCACCCGCGAGGAAGCCGACGCCGGCACCCTGCAGATCAAGCGCGCCCGCTACTCGGCGCTGACCAAGGAAGAGATCGAGCGCGCCTTCAACGAGCTCGACGAGCTCTCCTACCCGCTGGCCAACGCCGGCGCCGCGCGCCAGGACATCGACCTGCTCTGGGGTGCGACCCTGACCCGCGCCGTCTCGCTCGCCAGCCGCCGCTTCGGCTCCAACTTCCTCTCGGTCGGCCGCGTGCAGAGCCCGACCCTGGGCCTGATCGTCGAGCGCGAGATGGAGCGCCGCGCCCACGTCGCCAAACCGTTCTGGGAGCTGTTCGCCAAGTTCGAGCACCCCGAGGGGAGCTTCGAGACGCACCACAGCGTCGACAAGTTCTGGGACAAGGCCGAGGCCGACAAGGCGTTCGCCGGCACCGCCAGCCCCGGTGTCGTCAAATCGGTCACGGCGCGCAAAAACACGCGCAAACCGCCGACGCCCTACAACACCACCGCCTTCAGCACCGACGCCTCCAGCCGCCTCGGCATCACCCCCGCCAGCGCGATGCGGATCGCCGAGGACCTCTACATGGACGGCTTCATCTCCTACCCGCGCACCGACAACACGGTCTACCCGGCCTCGCTGCCGCTGCGCGAGCTGGTCACCTCGCTGGTCAGGGTCAAGGAGTTTTCGGCCGCGTCCGGGCTGCTCGACGGCGAGTTGAAACCGACCCGCGGCAAAAAAGAGACGACCGACCACCCGCCGATCTACCCGACCCAGGCGATCCACCCCGGTGCCCTCGACGGGTCCAAGAAACGCGTCTACGAACTGGTCGTGCGCCGCTTCCTCGCCACCTTCAGCCCGCCGATGATCACCGAGTCGACCCGGGCCGACATCGAGGCCGGCTCGGAGACCTACTTCGTCCGCGGCTCGGTCGTCGTCGACCCCGGCTACGCCGGCATCTACACCTACGCCCGCTCCTCCGACGAGGAGATCCCGGCGCTGAAGGAGGGCCAGAGCCTCGCCCTCGACGGCCAGCCGTGGATCGTCGACAAGGAGACCCAGCCGCCGTCGCGGATCTCGCAGGCAAAACTGATCGAGTTGATGGAGGAGCGCGGCCTCGGCACCAAGGCGACCCGGGCCGACATCATCCAGAAGCTCTTCGACCGCGGCTACGTCTTCGGCAACCCGCCGGTTCCCTCGGAGACCGGGATCGCCCTCTACGAGGCTTTCAAGAACTACGTGCCGGCGATGGCGACGCCGGAGATGACCGCCCAGCTGGAGGCGGAGATGGACCGCATCGCAGGCGGCGAGATGACCAAGGGCGCCGTCGTCGGCGAGAGCCGCGACCTCCTGCACAAGACCTGGACCGAGATCGACGGCAGTCGCGAGGACCTCGCCAAAGTCATCTGGAAAGGGATGGACGAGGACCGCATCCTCGGCCCCTGCAAGGTCTGCGAAGAGGCGGGCCGCAAGAAGGAGGACGGCTCGCCCCACATGCTGCGCATCATCCGGGCGAAAAAATCAGGGAAAAGGTTTGTGGGATGCACTGGGTGGACGCTCGACGATCCCGAGTCCTGCGACCAGACCTTCCCGCTGCCGCAGCGCGGCGACGTCTTCAAGCTGGAAGATCGCTGCTCGGTCTGCGGCGAGACGCCGCGGCTCAAAGTCGTCCCCTTCCGCGGCCGCTCCTGGAACCTCTGCCTCAACGACGACTGCGAGTCGATGCAGGAGATGAAGAAACGCCGCGCCGAGCGCGAAGCGGCGAAAGCGGCGAAAAAAGCGATGGACAAGAAACCGCCTGTCAAAGGCGACGAGGACGCTCCCGCGAAAAAAGCGAAAGTCAAAGCGTCCAAAGCGGACACCGCCACGCGGGGGCGCAAACGCGCCAAAGCCGCGGCCAAAGGCTGAGGGGTCCCGGCGTTGTTCATCTCCCTGGAGGGGGTGGATGGCTCAGGGAAGAGCACGCAGGCCGGCCTGCTCGCCGCGGAGCTCGGGCCGGACACGGTGGAGATCCGCGAGCCGGGGGGGACCGATGCCGCGGAGCGGATTCGCGAGCTGCTCGCCGACCCGGCGCTGGAGCTCGACGCCTTCGCCGAGCTGCTGCTCTTCTCGGCGGCGCGGGCCGACCTGCTCAGCCGCGTCGTGCGGCCGGCCCTGGAGAGCGGCGGCACGGTGGTCGCCGACCGCTTCGCCGACTCCAGCGTCGCCTACCAGGGCGGCGCTCGCGGGCTTGGCACCAGCTACGTGCTCTCGCTCGTCGACACGACGATCGACGGCCTCTGGCCCGACCTGACGCTGTATCTGCGGATCGATCCTGAGGTTGGCCTTGGCAGGGCCGGCGGCGAGGATCGGTTTGAGGCCGCGGGGTTGGAGCTGCAGCGGGCGGTTGCCGAGGCCTACGACGAGATCGCCGTGATTGCCTCGGATCGGGTGGTCACGATCGATGCGGAAGGGTCGGTGGAGGAAGTCCATAAGCGGGTGATGGATGTGGTTAGGGACCATGGCGGCTGACCCGCGGGTCCTGTCGCCGGGCGGGGGTGCCCTCCTGGTGCTGCGATCTGCTCCGGGCAGAGGGATGAACTCCTCTGGAGGGATGAGGCCTCGCCCTCCGCAGACTCCGCACGGGCGGAGGACACCCCCACCCGACGCCACCCACGGGAGGAGCCGATGATCGTTTCCTCGCAGCCCCGTGCGGAAATGGCTCTGTCCGCCGCGCTGAAGAGCGGGCCGTCGCATGCGTACTTGTTCCGCGGGCCCCGAGGTGCTGGCAAGCGGGATGCTGCGCGGGCTTTTGCTGCTGAGATTCTTGCCGGGGCTGCTGAGGATGGTGAGGATGCTCGGCGCAGGGCGTTGCTCGATCCTTCGCCCCATCCTGACCTTGTCTGGCTGGCTCCCAAGGGGGCGCAGCACATGGTTGAGGAGGTGCGGGAGCGGGTTATTCGGGCTTCTGCTTACCGGCCTTATGAAGGGGGCAAGCGGGTTTTTGTGATCGAGGCGGCGGAGGCTATGCGGGACGAGAGTCAGAACGCGATGCTGAAGACGCTGGAGGAGCCGCCCGAGTTCGTCCACCTGATCCTGCTTACCGCCGAGCCGGCGGCATTGCTGGAGACGATCGCCTCGCGCTGCCAGCCGGTCGAGTTCGCGCCCCTGCCGCCCGAGGCGCTGGAAGCGGTGCTGCGCGAGGACGCCGCGGCCGGCGCGGATGGGGAAGAGATCGCCGCTGCGGCTCGCCTCGCCGCCGGCGACCTGGAGCTGGCCCGCCTGCTGCTCGGCGAGCGGGGGCGAAAGCTCCGCGAGCAGGCGGTCGCGATGGACTGGGGCGCGATGCTCAAAAGCGCCGCGCGGGCCGGAGAGGAAGCGGAGTCGGCCGTGCGCGAGGCCCTGGAGGAGGAAAAAGAGGCGGGGATGAAACGCTCGGCCCGCGACATCGCCGACGCCTCCAAACGCGCCGGCCGCCGCCGTCGCACCGAGCTGCTCGACCTTGGCTTGCGCCTCAGCGCGGCCTGGTTCCGCGACGTCGCAGCCGTTGCCGCCGGCGCGGCCGATCTCGCCCACAACCGCGACCGCCTCGACCTCCTCCGCGACGAGTCCTATGTTCAGCCCCCAGGAAGGGCCGAACACAGGACTCGCGACCCGAACGTCCCTCGCCGCGCCGTCGAGCTGATCCAGGACACCCGCCGTCGCCTCGACCTCAACGTCTCCGAGGAGCTAGCTCTCGAGGCACTCTCTTTCAGGCTCGCCGCCGTTCTCGCCTGACCTCCCTTCAGAAGACGGCACACAAAAGTCACTTTCTGCGCGCCACACGTGCGTCCCAGCCGCCGATGGTCGGGGGCATGCTGGTGGCTGCGACCGACATCGTCACGTTCGCGACTCTGACGGAGGTTGTCTCAGCCGTTCTTCGGCGATTTCCGGCTGACCGTGTCGAATGGATGACAGCCGTCGGGTTCATGGGCGGTGTGCTTGCTACTCTACTTCTTGTCTGCGTAGACAAGGCATTCCTAGGAGGTTGACGATGTTTGAGATGCCGAAAGGGCTTCTGGTCAGGTTCCTCGCGGTCTGCGGGGGATGCGTGGTCGTGCCGGCCCTTCTGAGTCTCATTGACATTCGTCGGAAGGCGCGGGAGCGGTTGAGCTCTTCTATCTATTCGCGTCGATGGGGTACCTGCTCTACTTCCTCCTCAAGCACGAGGACGAAATCCCTACTCGCTCCGGTCGAGACCGATCAGGTTTGAGTCCCGGAGCGGCTGCTCGTAGGCTCGCCGCCGTTCTCGGCTGACTTCGCCTGCTCTCTCGCCTGCTCCAACGCTCGCTCCTGCGCCAGCCGGGTGATCTGGGCGGCTTGGCGGGACATGATCACGCTGAAGTTGAGCGCCAGGCCGAGCAGCAGCAGGAGGATGATCGAGAAGAGGGCGACGTTGGTGTCGCGGACGCCCATCAGGTCGGCGACGCCCGCCAGCAGCCCCGGGAAGATGGCGCCGGCGAGCATGCCCAGGCCGGCGACGAACCAGACGACGCTGAAGCGCTCCTGCAGGCGGTTGCGCCGGATCAGCTCGAGGATCATCAGCATGAAGCCCACCGCGATCACCGCCGCCAGGATCCGCGTCTGCGAGGTCAGGTGGACCTTCGGGTCCTGGGCGGCGACCAGCAGCGCCGCGCTCATCGCTCCGTGCCCACTTTGCGAGGCCGGAACTGGCCGACCAGCAGGACGATCATTCCCTTGAAGATGAAGAAGGCCGAGCGCACCGGGGTGAGGAACGAGGAGCCGCCAGCTCGCTCCAGCATCCGCACCGGCACCTCCTCGACCCGCAGGCCCTGGCGCACTGCCAACTGCAGCGACTCGATCTCGGCGAAGTCGGGCGAGTAGTTCTCGCTGAACAGCTCCATCACCCGCCGGTTCGCCGCACGCATGCCGCTGGTCGTGTCGGTGAAGCGCTGCCGGGTCGCCAGGGTGAGGAAGAAGCGGA
>DAIRWC010000121.1:0-5481 GCA_036802505.1 Solirubrobacterales bacterium | reverse complement strand
TCCAAGGCGAGGCCCGCGAGGAGCTGCGCCGCAAGTTCCGCGACTTCGATATCGAGTGCGTCGATGTGCTGATCGGCAAGCAGGACACGGCCGAGGCCCACGGCGAGCCACTGGGCGACGAGGAGGTGCGCGAGACCAAGCGCGCCTACGGCTGGCCCGAGGACGCCCAGTTCCTCGTCCCCGACGGGGTCAAGGAGCATTTCGCCGCGGGGGTCGGGGCGCGCGGCGCCGAGGCGCGCGCCGACTGGGACGCAAAGCTCGCCGCCTACGCCGGCGTCAACACCGACCTCGCCGCCGAGATCGAGGCGACGCAGAGGCGCGCCCTGCCCGACGGTTGGGACGCCGGCATCCCCAGCTTCGTGCCCGACGAGAAGGGGCTGGCGACGCGCAAGGCCTCGCAGAAGGTCGAGAACGCGATCGCCGAGCGGGTGCCGTGGCTGCTCGCCGGCTCAGCCGACCTGACCGACTCGACCTCGGTCCGGCTCGACTTCGACGGCGCGGCTGACTTCGAGCCCGGCGCCTACGAGGGTCGCCAGCTCCACTTCGGCATCCGCGAGCACGAGTCGGCGGCGATCTGCAACGGGCTCTCGCTCTCCAAGTTGCGGCCGCTCTGGTCGACCTACCTGACCTTCTCCGACTACGCCCGCCCGGCGATCCGCCTCTCGGCGCTGATGGAGCTGCCGGTGATCCACCTCTTCACCCACGACTCGATCGGGCTGGGGGAGGACGGCCCGACCCACCAGCCGGTCGAGCAGCTCGCCTCGCTGCGCGCGATCCCCGGCCTCGACGTGATTCGCCCCGCCGACGCCAACGAGGTCGCCGAGGCCTGGCGGGTGGCGATCGACCGCACCCACCAGCCGGTCGCCCTCGTCCTCACTCGCCAGAACGTGCCCATCTTCGACCGCGAGAAGCACGGGTCGGCCGAGGGGCTGCGGCGCGGCGGCTACGTGCTCGCCGACGCCGACGGCGGCGATCCCGACCTCATCTTCATAGCCACCGGCAGCGAGGTCGCACTGGCTCTCGCCGCGCACGAGGAGCTCGCTGCCGAAGGCGTACGCTCGCGCGTCGTCAGCCTGCCCTGTTGGGAGCTCTTCGACCGCCAGGATCAGGCCTACCGCGACGAGGTGCTGCCGCCGGCCGTGAGCGCCCGTGTCTCGATCGAGGAGGCCTCGACGCTGGGCTGGGACCACTACGTCGGTCCGGCCGGCGTCAAGATAGGGATGCACACGTTCGGTACCTCGGCCCCACTGAAGGACGTCCAAGACAAGTTCGGCTTCACCCCCGACCGGGTGGCCGAAGCCGCAAAGGAGCTGCTCTCATGAAGCCGACCGCGAAACTGCACGAGCTGGGCCAGAGCCTCTGGCTCGACAACATCACCCGCACGATGCTGGGCGACGGCACGCTCGCCCGTTACATCGACGAGCTCTCCGTCACCGGGCTGACCTCGAACCCGACGATCTTCGACAAGGCGATCTCCGGCGGCGACGCCTATGACGAGCAGATCGCCGAGCTCGGCTCCGACCTCGACGACGCCGAGGGGATCTTCTTCCAGCTGGCCCTCGCCGACCTGCGCGACGCGACGGACCTCTTCAAAGGGGTCCACGAGCGCACCGCCGGGGTCGACGGCTTCTGCTCGCTGGAGGTCTCGCCGAAGCTCGCCGACGACACGCAGGGGACGATCGAGCAGGCCGCCCGGCTGCACGGCGAAGGCGACCGGGAGAACCTCTTCATCAAGATCCCCGGCACGCCCGCCGGGCTGCCGGCGATCGAGGAGTCGATCTTCGCCGGCATCCCGATCAACGTCACCCTGCTCTTCGACCGCGAGCAGTACCTTGCCGCCGCCGACGCCTACCTGCGCGGGATCGAGCGCAGGATCGAGGCGGGGCTCGACCCCGACGTCGCCTCGGTCGCCTCGATCTTCATGAGCCGCTGGGACGTCGCCGTCGCCGACGAAGTGCCGGACGAGCTGCGCAACCGCCTCGGCCTGGCGGTCGGCTTCCGCGCCTACCGCGCCTACCGAGAGCTGCTCGACTCGCCGCGCATGCAACGACTGATGAACGAGGGCGCCCGCCCGCAGCGCTTGCTCTGGGCGAGCACCGGGACCAAGGACCCCGACGCCTCCGACACCCTCTACATCGAGGGCTTCGCCTCGCCCTTCACCGTCAACACGATGCCCGAGCCGACCCTGCACGCGTTCGCCGACCATGGCGAGGTCGGCGAGCCGGTGCCCGCCGACGGCGGCGACGCCGAGCAGGTTCTGGCCCAGTTCGAGAGCGCTGGGATCGGCGTCGGCGCGCTGGCCCAGCGCTTGCAGGACGAGGGCAAAGAGGCCTTCGTCGACTCCTGGACCGAGCTGATGAAGACGATCTCCTCGCAACAGGGAGCGCCGGCGTGAGCGACCCCGCGCCGACCCTGCGCCAGGGAGAGGCGTGGCCGGCGCTGGAGCGCCTCCACGCCCAGGTTGCCGGGACCCACCTGCGCGAGCTCTTCGCCGCCGACCCCGACCGCGGCGACCGCCTCGTCGCCGACGGCGCCGGTCTGCACCTCGACTTCTCCAAGAACATCGTCACCGACGAGGCACTGATCATGCTCGGCCAGCTGGCCCGCGAGCGCGGCGTCGAGGCGCGCCGCGAAGCGATGTTCGCCGGCGAGCACATCAACGTCTCCGAGGACCGCGCCGTGCTGCACGTGGCGCTGCGGATGCCGCGCGAGCGCTCGCTGATCGTCGACGGCGTCGACGTGGTCAAGGAGGTGCACGAGACCCTCGACCGGATGGGCGACTTCGCCGAGCGGGTGCGCTCGGGCGCCTGGACCGGCCACACCGGCAAGCTGATCCGCAACGTCGTCAACGTCGGCATCGGCGGCTCGGACCTCGGGCCGGTGATGGCTTACGAGGCATTGCGCCACTTCAGCCACCGCGACCTGAGCTTCCGCTTCGTCTCCAACGTCGACGGCACCGACTTCGCCGAGTGCACCCGCGACCTCGACCCGGCCGAGACGCTCTTCGTGATCTCCTCGAAGACCTTCACCACGCTGGAGACGATGACCAACGCCCGCACCGCCCGCGAGTGGCTGCTCGCCGGGCTGCGCGGCGAGGAGGAGGCGGTCGCCAGGCATTTCGTCGCCGTCTCGACCAACGCCGAGGAGGTCGCGAAGTTCGGCATCGACACCGAGAACATGTTCGGCTTCTGGGACTGGGTCGGCGGTCGCTACTCGATGGACTCGGCGATCGGCCTCTCGACCATGCTGGCGATCGGGCCCGCCCAGTTCGCCGAGATGCTCTCCGGCTTCCACGCGATGGACGAGCATTTCCGCGAGACGCCGCCGGCCGGCAACCTGCCGATGTTGATGGGCCTGCTCTCGGTCTGGTACGGCGGCTTCTTCGGCGCCCAGACTTGCGGCGTCTTCCCATACGACCAGTACCTGCACCGCTTCCCCGCCTACCTGCAGCAGCTGACGATGGAGTCCAACGGCAAGCACGTCACGCTCGAGGGCGCCCGCGTCGACTACGACACCGGGGCGATCTTCTGGGGCGAGCCGGGGACCAACGGCCAGCACTCCTTCTACCAGCTGATCCACCAGGGGACGCGGCTGATCCCCTGCGACTTCATCGGCTTCATGCACTCCAACAACCCGCTCGGCGACCACCACGACCTGCTGATGTCGAACGTCTTCGCGCAGAGCGAGGCGCTCGCTTTCGGCAAAACGCCCGAGCAGGTGCGGGCGGAGGGGACGCCGGAGGAGGTCGTGCCGCACCGGGTGATGGAGGGCAACCGCCCCTCGAACACGATCCTCGCCGAACGCCTCGACCCCTTCACGCTCGGCACTCTCGTCGCCCTGTATGAGCACAGCGTCTTCACCCAGGGGGCGATCTGGGGGATCGACTCCTTCGACCAGTGGGGGGTCGAGCTGGGCAAGGCGCTCGCCGTCGCGATCATCCCCGAGCTGCAGTCCGGTCACGAGCCCAAGCTCCACCACGACAGCTCGACCAACGCGCTGATCCGTCGCTACCGCCAGGCGAGGGAGAAAAGGTAGGGAGTGCCCGACTTCGGCGCGCTACCGATAGCCGCGTCGGAGTCCAACCTGCTCGCCGCGCGCGAGCTGATGGCGTTCACGCTCGCCTTCCACATCGTCCTCTCCTGCCTCGGCGTCGCCCTGCCGGCGATGATCCTCACCGCCAACTGGCTGGGGCTGAAGCGCGACGATCCCGATGCGATGCGCCTGGCGCGGCGCTGGTCGAAGGCGATGGGCGTGACTTTCGCCGTCGGCGCCGTCACCGGCACCGTGCTCAGCTTCGAGTTCGGCCTGCTCTGGCCGAACTTCATGTCGCGCTTCGGCGACGCCTTCGGGATCGCCTTCGCGGTCGAGGGTCTCTTCTTCTTCACCGAGGCGATCTTCCTCGCGATCTACATCTACGGCTGGAAGCGGCTCAGCGGCTGGGCGCACTTCTGGTCCGGCGTGCCGATGGTGATCACCGGCATCGGCGGCGCCTTCTCGGTCGTCACCGCCAACTCCTGGATGAACGCCCCGCAGGGCTTCACCCTCGATGCCGCCGGCAAGGTGGTCGAAACGGAGCCCTTCAAGGTCCTCTTCAACCCGGCCTGGAGCTACGAGGTGCCGCACATGATCCTCGCCGCGTACATGGTCGTCGGCTTCCTCGTCGCCTCGATCTACGCGGTCGGGATGCTGCGCGGCCGGCGCGACCGCCTGCACCGGCTCGGCTTGCTGATCCCGCTGACGATTGCCTGCGTCGTCACCCCGATCCAGCTCTTCGTCGGCGACACCGCGGCGCGCGAAGTCGCCGACCACCAGCCGGCCAAGTTCGCCGGCATGGAGTGCATCCAGAAGACCGGCGACGACCAGACCGAGTACATCGGCGGCATCTGCACGAGCGACGGGGTCAAGGCGTCGATCCCGATCCCCGACCTCGATTCCTACCTGGTCGGCTTCAGCAAGAACACCGAAGTCACCGGGCTCAACGACATCCCCGCCGACGAACGCCCGCCCGCCAACACGATGCTCCACCTCGCCTTCGACGCGATGGTCGGGATCGGCAGCGCGCTCCTCCTGCTCGGCGTCTGGCTGGCCTGGGCTTGGTGGCGACGGCGCGACATCCCGGGCACGCCCTGGTTCCTGCGCGCGGTAGCCGTCTCCGGGGCGGGCGCGATCCTTGCCCTCTGGTTCGGCTGGATCGTCACCGAGGTCGGCCGCCAGCCCTGGATCGTGCAGGGCTACATGCGCACCTCCGAAGCGGTCACCGAGGCGCACGGGATCTGGTTCGCCTTCGCCGCCGTGCTGCTCCTCTACGCCGGCCTTGGCACGGGGGCGATCCTCGTCCTGCGCGCGATGTCGCGCCGCTGGCGAGCGGAGGAAGACGACGATTCCGAAGTCCCCTACGGCCCGTCCGAGGAGTCAGCCGTATGAGCGCCTGTGTCGCTTTTGTGTCGCTATGCGGAACTAAAGCGACACAGGGGAGGCGGG